>MVQQ01000175.1 GCA_002067555.1 Syntrophorhabdus sp. PtaB.Bin184 | reverse complement strand
CTCCGCTTTTTGATGAAAAGACCTTGCCTGGAATTTCGTACCCATCTCAACCGAATCGCGCTTATTCCCAACACACACTGGCAGGTCATATCGGAATACGGGCAAGGCATCTCGTAATGCCAGAAAAGATGAGGAACGACAAGTGGCTGAGAAAGCAAAACAGAGAAAAGGCCCGACTTATAGTACGACAATGAGCGAGTTCCACGTGCCGACGCGGACAGGCCGAACCCGCAGCGTCGTTTTTGAGAAGAAGATCCTCGACTATCGGCTGGCCCGCCAGTCTTTCAAGACGGATAACCGGGAGGTTCTCGGTGACATCGCCCTCATGCTCAAAGATCGTGGCTATCTGGCCTATAGGATCACTGACGAACACTTCGGCCAGAGGTTCCTTTTCGAATCGAGTCTTCGCGCTGTAGGCGAACGGTCGTTGTACGCCATCCCGATTAATGCGGGATTCTTTCCTACGGAACCGTAAGTGTTTGATGCAACGTCACAACCCCTCACCCGGTGAGCGGGTCCTTACCCAGCATTCGGGATGCTGCTTTTCGCCAAAAGACTGTTTGAACCTGCTAGCAATACCCCTTGCGCTAAGGAGTGAGGATTGCCGGATAAACCGCCTTCTCGTGTAATTCCTTTCTTGATTGTTGTTCTGCTCTTTCAATTCTAAGATGCCCCCTTTCGTTCAGCCCGGGTGACTTATTTGGCAAGCTCAATCGTCACCCTTACCGAACCGGGCACGCTTAGTGTTTCAGCACCGCCATCCAACGTGCCGAGCAGGATCAACCCGTCCGAGTATCGGAAGTCCTTGTAGTACAGCGCGAGGTTCCCCCACGGTGCGTAGTAGGCAATGTCGCCGACTGACGGGTCGGCACCCGCCGGTGCGCCTTCCCTCGTCAGTTTCCTGGGGAGGTCGCTGATCTTCTCCGTCTTCGCGTAATCTTCCAGGGTCAACGTCAACGGCAGCAGGGACGCGAAGTCTCGGGCGGTGGGCGTATCGTACAGCGTGGCCGTCAGGGTCTTGTCCGGAAGTTTGAGGTTGATCTTCATGGTGCTCTTCCGTGGGGTTGTCGGTTCTGCTGAAGTCTTGTCACAGGCGATTACGCTGAGCGTCATCACTAACACCAGTGGCAGGAGTAAGGCTCTCGTGTTCATGGTTGCTCCAATGTCACTGCACCGTGTGGCCACCGTCGATGACCAGGGCGCGGTCAATCCTGGCCGATCTGCGCCATCTGCCTCGCATCCATGCGGCCACCATAGATCTCGATCCGGGAGAAGGCCGTCTCGATCTCGCGAAGATCCGCTGCCGTGAGTTGGACATTGACCGCGCCCATGTTCTCGCGCAGGTGATCCATGTTGGTCGTGCCGGGGATCGGAACAATCCACGGCTTCTGCGCCATCAACCATGCCAGCGCGATCTGGGCAGGCGTTGCGCCCTTCCTGGCGCCGAACGTCGTCAGAATCTCGATGATCGGCTGGTTGTTCTTCATGACCATGGGGGAGAAGCGCGGGAACGTCGCTCGCAGATCGTTCTTCGGGTCCATGGAGGACTGTACATCCACATTCAGTTTCCCCGGCAGGAAGCCTTGCCCCAGCGGTCCCCATGGAACGAAGCCGATGCCAAGCTCTTCACATGTTTGCAGGACACCGTTGTCCTCCACGCTCCGTTCGATGAGCGAGTATTCGGTCTGGATGGCGGCAACCGGCTGAACCGCGTGCGCGCGGCGAATGGTCTTCGCGCTCGGCTCCGAGAGGCCGAAGTGCAGGACCTTTCCCGCCTTGATCAGATCCTTGACCGTGCCGGCCACGTCCTCGATCGGCACGGTGAGATCGACACGGTGCTGGTAATAGAGATCGATGCGGTCGGTCTTGAGACGCTTCAATGATTCCTCGACGACCTTCCGGATACGCTCCGGTCGGCTGTCCAGGCCGTTCGTGCCGTCGATCTTGAAGCCGAACTTGGTGGCGATGACGACCTTGTCGCGGACCGGCGCGAGGGCTTCGCCGACCAGTTCCTCGTTGACGTAGGGACCGTAGACTTCCGCGGTGTCGAAGAACGTGACGCCCCGCTCGTGGGCGTCACGAATCACACGGATGCCGTGGGCCTTGTCCACGCCCGGCCCGTAGTGGCCGCCGCTGAGGGTCATGTTGCCGAAGCCGAGTTCCGAGACTTCCAGTTTTCCGAGTTTTCGGGTTCTCATTTTGCCTTTTCCTTTTCTATTGGTTTCCGCAGGTTGCGCTGCGGCGGTCGCGCCCGCGAACAGCTGTGCCGCCGCCAGACCCGCGGCCGCGGCCAGAACCTCACGCCGGCTCATCAGTATGGGGCTGCGTTCCCGGCCGGCATCGTCGTTGTCGTTTCGCATGTCATTACTCCTATTTGATAGAACAAAATCAGATTCATTGAATCGTCTGGCCGCCATCGATCACCATAGCATGGCCGACCATGAAGGCTGCCGCGTCCGAGCACAGCCAGATGACGGCCGCGGCGATTTCCTCGGGCTTGCCCATCCGCCCGGCCGGCTCTTCCGCGATCACCTTCGCGCGCCCTTCGGGTGTGTCCCCGGTGAAGCGATCCATCATCGGGGTATCGATGTAGCCGGGACAGACGATGTTGATGCGGATGTTCTGCGCAGCGTAGTCGAGGGCCGCCGCCCGGGTGAGGCCGATCACGCCGTGCTTGGCGGCAGAATACGCGGGACTGCCCTTGATGCCGATGACCCCGGCCCCCGAAGACACGTTGACGATCGCGCCGCCTCCTTGCTTGAGGATCAGCGGGATCTCGTACTTCATACACAGGAACACGCCGCGGAGGTCAATGTCGATGATCCGGTTCCATTCCTCCTCCTCGTACTCCGCGGTCGGAGCCGGCTTGCTTGGCTCTATGCCTGCGTTATTGAAAGCAAAGTCCAGCCGTCCGAAGGTGTCGATGGTCTTGTTCAAAGCTGCCTTCACGTCCTCGGTTTGTGTCACGTCGCACCTGACGGCAAGGGCTTTTCCACCGCGTTCCTCTATTATGCGGACAGTATCTTGATTACCCTGATCGGAAATGTCGGCAACCACTACGCTTGCACCCTCGCGGGCAAAGGCCAGCGCCGTGGCCCGTCCGATGCCGCTCGCTGCCCCGGTGATAAAGGCCACCTTGCCCGTGAAGTTTTCTTTCTTGTTTCCAGTCATTTCCTGCTCCTATTCGTGTTGTTCACTGCCAGGATGAAAATGACCGTCAGGATAATGCGAAGTTTCTTCTTCATACCATCCCCTCCTTTGAACGTTAAGACCGTCCCGCAAAACCTGCAACTGTCTGTTTCCGTATTTCTCCTGCCGATCCCCCCCGGCAACGTGCACGGAGTTCCCGTGACGGCCGCATGAGGGGGAATAAGCCCCTCTTTGTCTGAAGGGCTCTTTTTTCGGCATTTGAACTACTTGAGGTTCTTGCGAAAAAACGCGGTCAATCCATCAAACGGGATCAGGTTGACCCGATCGTAAAGATCCACGTGGCCCGCACCCGGAACGATGTAGAGTTCCTTCGGCTCGGCCGCCAGCTTGTAGGCGTCTTCACTGAACTCTCTGGAGTGAGCGTTCTCACCCGTGATGAAAAGCATGGGACGAGGAGAAATCGTCTCTATGTCCGCGAAGGGGTAGAAATTCATGAACTTGACGTTGCTGGTCAGCGTCGGGTGTGTCGTGAGTGCGGGTGACGAGCCCCTGGGAGTGAATTCGCCCCTTGGGGTGCGGTAGAAGTCAAAAAACTCTCTCTGGATGGGATGAGTGTCTTCCTTCAGCTCATGGATTGTCCCGCTGGTGTATTTGGTTTCACCGCCCGTGAACTCCACATAGCGTTGCTCGGCTGCCTCCGCAATGATCTTCTTTCTCTGCTCCAGTGTCAGGGAACGTTTGAGCGCATTACGGTTGGCGGCGCCCATGTCGTACATGCTGACTGTCGCAATGGCTTTCATGCGCGGATCGATCTTGGCCGCGCTGATGACAAAGCTCCCGCTGCCACAAATCCCGATGACACCGATCCGATCCCTGTCAACGAACGGCCGGGTGCCCAGGAAATCCACCGCGGCACTGAAATCCTCGGCATAGATATCCGGCGCGACAGTGTTGCGGGGCTGACCCTCACTCTCTCCCCAGAAAGACAAATCCAAAGACAAAGTAACGAATCCTTGGTCAGCCATTTTCTGGGCGTACAGGTTCGCACTTTGTTCTTTTACCGCACCCATGGGATGCCCGACAACGATCGCGGGATTCTTCGTGTTCTGATTCAAACCTTTGGGAATGAAAAGATTCCCTGAAACATTCATGTGGTATTGGTTCTTAAACGTAACCTTCTGCGTGGTTACCTTGTCGCTTCTGTAAAAGTTGTCTGCTCCGTGAGACATGTCCGCCCCCGTTACTACGTTGTCTGCCGCGAAAGCGACGCCGGTCATGTATAAAAGCACGCCCAATAGATCTCTGGCATGCAGGTCGAACCTGTTCTGCGCCTCACCGAGGCCACGAGGAGTAATAACTTCATCTTCATTTTGAACCCCTTTCGGTAAGCAGGTTTTCTGCTCGTTTAATGGTTTTAGTCATCGCTTTTTTACTCACCAATGAATCTTGATTCACCGATCGCACATATCAAGTCTCCTTTTTACTGCCATAATCATAACTATATGGTATGTCCGAACGAAGCAGGGCAGATAGACCAATCCTATCGATTTCTTGCCTAATACTCCTGAGCTCTTGGATAGATGGTTGCAGCGAAAAGCGGGGTCTGGTAGTATTAGGCAGGAGGTGTCGATGAACAGACAAACGGTAACACAGCTGTTGGAGGATGACAGCGTCGAGGTCGCGCTCACCGCCTTGAGAAAGAGTATTGCCCGATGGACCGACAGAGGCGACAGGCAGGTAACTGCCGTCCCCGGCCTGTCGCTCTATCGCCGGGACGAGCCGACCCAGCCGACGAGTTACATGTATGAGCCGGGCATTTGCATGGTCGCCCAAGGGGCCAAACAGGTGGTGCTCGGAGAGGACACGTACATGTTGGACGGGCGCCACTTCTTGATTACGTCCGTCGATCTGCCTACCGTGGTGCAGGTGACCAAAGCGAGCAGGGAGAAGCCCTACCTGTGTCTTACCATAAAGATCGACCAGCGCGAGATTTCAGAACTGATGGCGGACAGCGATCTTCCCCCGCCGCGTGCCCAGCATTCAGGCCGCGGAATGGCGATCGGGGAGGTGACGTTACCGCTTCTTTCCGCCTTTCACCGGTTGGTCGATCTACTTGCCGAACCGGAGGATATCCCGATCCTTGCACTGATCATTAAACGGGAGGTTTTCTACCGTTTACTTGTGGGCGATCAGGGCGCGCGTTTACGCCAGATGGCTTCCGCGGGAAGTCATGGTCATCAGATAGCAAGGGCAATCGGCTGGCTGAAGGCACACTTCACCGAAGCGCTGCACATCGACGACCTCGCGAGGCGCGTCAATATGAGCACGTCGACCTTTCACCATCATTTTCGAGTGCTAACGGCCATGAGCCCCCTGCAGTACCAAAAGTGGCTGCGTCTCAATGAAGCGCGGCGACTGATGCTCACCGAGCGTCTGGATGCGGCAAACGCGGCGTTTCAGGTCGGCTACGAAAGCCCCTCCCAATTCAGCCGGGAGTACAGGCGGCTCTTTGGCGATTCGCCGATGCGCGACATCATGGGTTTGCGTCAAACGACTACAGCTCAGACCGGATAGACGTTTGTCCATTTCGATCAAAGGTTCCGACAGTCTCGCGTACCTCTTACCGCTTACCTCCAGGTCGCTCTTGGCAATCGTCGGCTTTGCAGCAAGTATGGTCTCATCGTTTTGCAGGTGAGTTTGATGCTCGTATAGCTTCACTGAATTATATGATTGGCCCGTCACGGGGACAAAAGGAGAACGCGCATGCATGAGCACCCGAACCAAGAGAGACCGAGCGTCCGCATGTTCCTCACCAATCTCCACGTAAGAATGCCGCTCCATCGGAAGATCTGGCTTGTGCTCAGAAACAACATGAAGAAGATACTCACGGGGAGTAGCTGCTGTTGCCATCCCGGGGAGCCCGGGTGTTGACAGACGGATAACAAATCCGCCGGTCGGCGAGGCTAGTACAAGACAACTGTCGTTCTGCAAAGTTTTCCTTGTTGCCATCCGTGACGAATGGTATTCGTTAAAGGGTAAACGAAGAATAGCAGGTGGGTTTATTACACATGGTATTCTGCAATCCGTGTTTTTGACAGCATCTTCTCCGAGCCCAGGTTTGGGTGGCAATCCCCCCCGTCACGCTCATTGAATCCTGATTTTTGTTTCATTCGACATATAACTATCAACTGAAAGAGGTCTACACAAGGGAAATCAGCCTTACTATCTATTTATACCTTACTGAAATCCCAATGTTGTACCGACATTCGGCAAGGAGGATGCACATGGCCCATGTCAGCACCTATCTGAATTTCGTTCGATCGACCGAAGAAGCATTTGGGTTCTACAAGTCCGTTTTTGGAACTGAATTCTCCGGCGCAATCGCCCGTTTCAAAGACATGCCCACTCAACCGGACCAGCCTCCAATGGCCGAAGGCGATAAAGACCTCGTCATGCATGTCGAATTGCCCATCTTGGCCGGACATGTGCTGTTGGGGACTGATGCCCCGGGGTCAACGGGGTTTACGGTGACGCCGGGGAACAACGTCTATATCATGCTTGAACCGGACACCCGCGCCGAAACTCATCAAGGACGACTACTTCGGCCACAGCTTCCTCTGCGGATCGGGTGTTCCCGCCATAAACGAACGGTCATTGTACGCCTTCCCGATTACTGCGGGATTCTTTCACACGGAACCGTCGGAACTCGAGAAACGGAAGACAGATTTTCTCAAGACAATTGTATCTGTGAGGCCTGCAACCGGCTGTGGTTGATCGCATCGCCGGCTTAGTCCGGCTTGACGTTTATTGGTGGTTTGTCAGTGGGATTAGAGAGCGTTCTGGGTCACGTAGCGGGTCAACTCGGCGTTGCTCTTCATCTGCATCTTGCTCAGGATCCTTTCCCTGTAGGTGTTTATCGTCCTGACTGCCAGGTTTAGGCCGTCGGCGATCTCCTTCGGCTTCTTGCCAGACGCTATAAGGCACATGATTTGAAACTCCCGTGTCGACAACCCATGGTGCGGCGCCAAATGGTCATCTCCGTTTTGGTATATGTCGCACAGCTTTTCAGCCACCGACGGGCTGATATACTTCCCTCCCGATGCGATCCTCCTCACTGCCGACATAAGCTCCGTTGGCGAGCAGTCCTTGGTCAAGTAGCCGTCTGCGCCCGATTTCAGTGCCTGGAGTGCGTAGAAGTCCTCCGTGGAGCTCGTAAGCACAAGTATCTTCAGATCGCGTTTGTTGCTCTTCAGCCGCTCCAGGATAGCAAGGCCGTTCCGGTCGGGCATCGACAGCTCAAGAATGAGGATATCGCAGTCCCTGGTGCGGAAGTAATCCATGACCTCCGATCCTCTCTGGACCGCTCCGGCGATTCTTACATTCTGGTCTTGAGATAACACCTTTTCCAGTCCCTCTCTCACTATCGGGTGATGATCTGCCAGGAGCACGTTGATCACGTCATTCTCCGTGTCAGTTGCGGTGCATCACGTCTGTCTCGCTTCGTACTGCACCGCAACGACATTTTGCCGAAGGCCGCAGCAACTGCCTGCAATAGGCCCGCATGAGTGTTGCTCATATGACGCCTGCGTAGACAATGGAACAGAGCGCCGGCACCTTTCCGGCACACGAGCCGTCGCGAAGCGTGAGATGCCTGCGCTCGATGTCCTCGGCCCTCAGATGGTCGAGGACCTCAAACCCCCTCGAAGCCAGGAAAGCACCTATCTCTCCTTCCTGGATGCCGAACCGCAGAGGCTCGCCGGGCATATGGGCACGGTGAAATGCCCTCAACTCTCTCACCCCATGGGCGTCTGCCATCGCGGGCGAAAAGGCATGGTAATCGAAGCCGATAGCACTGCCGGGTGGTGAATAGATACTGATACAACCGAGGGTCGCATCTACCGCTTCAGGGCTTAAATACATGGTTACCCCTTCCCAGATGAAAGTTGTTTTTGCTCTGCGGTCGAAGCCCGCGCCGAGAAGGGCCTGCTCAAGGCTGTCGGTCTTGAAATTGATCGGGACGAAGACTACCTGCGGGGGCAGTGGCATGCCCATTCTGCCGAGGAGCTCCCGCTTGTGTGCTTGCGTGGTGTGGATATCCAGTTCGAAGATCCTGGTTGCTTTGATGATGTCCCTGAACCGATAGGATCTGGTATCATATCCGGCTCCGAGGAAAACGATTTGCGGGACGTTCTGTTTGAGAGCCTTTTCCACAATCTGATCGAAGAAGGCCGATCGTGCAAGAATGTATTCGTACTTCCCCGGAGAGAGAATCTGCTTCATGACCCGCTTTTTCATCATGGGTCTTTGCAGCACGCTTCTTTGCTCCTCGCTCAGGAATAGCTGCGCGAGGCAATCGGAGCCTCTTATCTCCTCCCGTTCCTCGATAAAGGCGAGGGCGCGCAGGAAAGCCGCCCCCATGGCCGTCTCGGACGGCCGCTCCTCCACGGCCCGCCCTTTGGAACTCCCCCCGGACTCTGCTGTCTTCGCGCTATGGAACATGACTCGCTCCTTTCGAAACAGGATATGATGGGCATGCCGCATCGTCTCGCGGACGTTCAGGTGCCCCTTGCCCTTCGTTGCGCAGTGAGACCCTGACCGCCCAGCCCTTCTTCAGTTTGAAGGAGCCGTCCATTGAAACGACTGGACCGCCGAGTACTAAGAGGGAGGCCGCTCCGGTCGATGTGTCCAGCGTCACCACGAAGTCGTTTTTCCCGTCGCCTTCGTAATCGATTTCTTCCTGAAGGCGCTTCGGCAAGTTCTCATGAGGTTCCCAGTTGATCTGGATAAAGCCATTCCTTCGCTCGCCGATGAGCCCGTCGAAAACCGGCCGGTGCACCAACACGCGGTATGAGCCGTGATCGATGGTCCTGACGACCTCTCCCCCGGTGTACCACGGGGAAATGGTCACGCCGGTTGCCGACGCAAGTCTCTTGCCGAAGTAACCGTTACCCGCAAACGCGGACACAACGAACACCATGGCAAGAGCCGCCCACGAATACCCTAAGATCGCTTTTAGTATGCGCATGACTGATCCCCCCTTCTGCGCCCTTTTCATCTGACACCCAATCCCATGATCAAGGTGACGGCCTTGGCGATCGCACCCTCGAGATACCGGCCCGACATAATTGCCAGCACGAGAAAGGCCGGGTAGATGAAGAGCAGCCGATACCGTCCGATCCTGTTTGAGAGACACGTACCCTTCACATGGTAGAAAAGCGCTTTCTCCGGACATGCGTCCACGCACTTGCCGCATTTCGTGCACGAGGTTCGCGTCCCACCCTTGGCGATGCTTTCTCTGTTAATGGAGAGGGTCGGGCAGACCCGCGTACAGGTCATACAGCCCTTGCACGCCTCCGCCTTCACCCGAACCTGGAACGGATTTGCCTTGTTCGTTATTGACTGGAGCGCCCCCAGCGGACAAAGGAGTGTGCACTGGGTTCTTTTCTTGGTGAGGATCGGGAGTATCACGACCAGACCCAGGAAGAGGGATACGAAAATTGCGGTCTGGACCAATGTTTTGAATGAGGTGATCGCCGCAAATTCCGTAACTGCCTTGAAGGGACACAGCCACGCGCAGTACGTGGGGGAAAGGGTGGCCGCTGCGAGAAGGACCACTACAAGAAGGACCGCGTAGGGAAGATAGGTCCACCGGGTCGTAATGTTCCTCAAGATGGGTTTCTTTAGCACCCGGGAAAACCCTTCCTCGATGCCGCCAAAAAAGCAGAACCAACTGCAGAAACCGCGACCCAACGCCAGTGACATGCCTATCCAGAGGACGAACATGCTCGCGACCGACGCATAACTCCCGACGATAGTTCCCGGGAAGATTATGGTCTTCGTGAGCGCCGCCGGGAGTATCGTCATCGGGATGGCGATATGGCAGAAGGGCACGTCGCCCTCGATCCTGTTTGCCTGGCTGATGGCCATGCTCCCCCGGACGTCGATAAGATGGGACGTGAAGGAGATGACGAAAGCAACCGAGTAGGCAACAAAGAGCACCGCCCGGTAGCGGTCGGTCTTTCCGGTGAACACCATCAGGAAAAAGATCGTGTTGAGGAAAAGGAAGGTGCCCAAGAGCGCGATCCCTTGAGCCGGATCGCTGGGCAGGCTGCCACGCGTGAGCATGAGGAGGGTGAGAAACATCATGGGAAGGGTAAGGATAACGCTCTTGAAAAAGGCCCAAAGGGTTCCCGTTTTTGTCTTCATGAGATCTGTAAACCTCCCAGAATCAGGATAATCCCTGAGTACAGATAGTAGACTGCCATCAAAGCGGCCGCCATCTTTCCTATGGTCCTTAAGGGGGCGAACGCCCGTGTAAGGCCGATGAAGGGCAGAGGGATGAAAAACACCGAGGTCCCGATGAAGAACAGCACAAAGAACAATAGATTCTCGATTGCAGACGTCTTTGCCATGCCCGCAGCGATAGTGAGCAGTAGGGGCGGACAGAGGCTCAAGCTCGTTGACAACCCGCTCCAGAACGGAACGAACACTCCGGATGGCTTGATGCGCCCGAACAGGCCCGCGCAGTTCCCCGACGAAGCGCACGCCGGGGTGCAGGTGCGAAAGCTGAAGAGCAGGAGGCTGACGGAGAGGATCACGTAGAAAGCACCGAGGAGGAATCCCGGAAACCCTACCGTGTGGAGGATCGTCCGGCCCATGAGCCAGGACGCAAAGCCGAATAGGAGATAACCGAGGAGACGCCCAAGAAGGAAGTGACCAACCGACGCGCCGGCAGCGCGCACTCCTCTCTGGGAACCGAGGATGTAGGGGATAAGCACAGGGGCGCAATAAGCGAAGCAGACAGGGCCGTTACTCAATCCCAGAAGAAGTGCTTGCATCTATGACTCCCTGGCCGATCTCATGAGCGTCTATCCTCCATTATCGGGGTCATGACCGGCGTCCGTTCGGCGGGCCCGAGCCGCCGCGTCGCCCTCACCGAGTTCCTCTATCGTCCGGTCGCACCATTCGACGATCGTTTGGGCCAGGCATTTCCCGTATTCCAAGGTGAACCTCTGATAGGCACTCTCCGGTCCTTGGTGACCTCCAACGCCGCCTGCGGAACGGATCTCTTCTTCGCACCGGTTAAGCACGAGTACCTGGTATTCCCGCCATCGCTTAAGCTGCCCTGAAAGCTGCTCGGGTCCTATTTGGTTGCCGAAGAAAACCTTCATCAACATCAAATGGCGTTCCCTGGGCATTTCCTCCCATCTCAGAAGCCAGGAGAGAAACACTGCCCGACCGCTTTCCGTGATCACATACACCCTTCGGCTCGGTTTGCTTTCCTGGTGCTCGACGTTGGAAACGAGCCATCCCCTGGCCCTCATTTCGTGGAGGGTTCGGTATATTTGAGACAAAGTGGCATCCCAGAAGAGATGTGCGGATCTCTGAAACTCCGATTTCAATTCGTAACCGGTTGCGGGACGCCTGTTGAGCAGCCCTAAGAGCGCGTGGGATAGTGACATCCTTTACTCCTTAACATGGTGCAGTTAACTACATGTGTGTCGTTAGGTATAAATACTACGCTATATATGCCTAAGCATCTATATGTCATGACCATAATATCAAACACATATATATGCTTGTCAAGATAAAAAAATTGTTTTCGGGGAATTTTTTTGGCGGTTACCTGAAGTACGGGGTCCGGGGCGTCTAAGGAGAATGCTTTCTCAGGCTTTTCTCGAATGCCGCAAGGTAGTCGATGAACTCCCCGCTGCACAGGCTTATGGCCTGAGACACGAATGTCAATTCAATCATCTGCCAACGGAGCGTCTGAGTGTTCCAGATGAGGTTCTCCGGCCGGATGTCGAGGGATCTCCCGGTGGCGGAGAAGAGCGCGTGAGCCTTGTCGAAGATATCCGTTTTCAGCCGCTCCATCTGTTCCTCGGATGGTGCGTCTCCCATCGAGGCTATTCGCCGCACATCCTGACCGTGGAGCTTCTTCTTGAGGAGAACGGGGGTCTCCGCAACCCGGCCAAAAAAGCATATCTTTGCGCCGGCGATCGGCTCGATCCCCAGAGTAGCCAGCTGCTGCTCGATTTCCCTCGTTTCCCGGTACTCACTGGAAATCGCGTCCCGAAAGATCTCGTTCACCCGGTCAACCACCGGTTCGTCGCTGTCCGATATCCGGTTTGGGAATTTGATCACCAGATTGTCGCTGAACTCTCCGCCTTCGAAGAGATCGGGCCAGGTCTCCCTCAGAGAAGGGGGGACCGCGAGAAGAGAAACCTCATAGACGCAGCCGAAGACACCTTTTCCGATTACCGCTCCTACTCTGCCCTCTATGACGTCTGTCTCGCCTGCGACCGTGACCGGTCTATTCTCGTAGCTATTGACCGTATGCTTTTCGACATACTCTTCTATGAAGCGGACGTAAACTCCTCCGCTCGATATCCGGGTCTTGTCTTGAAGCACCGACGGAAAGTACTTGAGCAGCATCTTGCTCATGGTTTTGAACCAAGGTTATGACAAACCCTCTGCCATGTCAAGGAAGGTTCGCATCGTCCCGCCGACCCCCTTGATCCCATGTCCGTAAGCGCGGATATGGTCATTACCTCTCGGTACAACAGATGATCGGGCAATCGTAGGCGCCCTCTCCATCGTGCGGCATAAGGCTCCTCAGCCGTATTCGGAAGGCACCCGAGGTCTCATGCCTTCGCACACACACGGCTGCCCGATGAATCTCGGTCGGCTTCAAGAGGCAAAACTGCCACAGGTCTGAAACGTCGTTCAGTCGGGGGCTGAAGACCACTCCCAAGGGTTCACCGTCAGCAATGCGGAACGCCAACTGATTGGGCCCGATGGAGAGCCCCCTGCCCTTCGCCTTCATATACGATTCCTTCAAGGTCCAGTAATCGAAGAAGCGTGCCTGCCGATCTCCTTCTCCTCGCCCGTGGAGATCCCGTGCCTCCTCGCGGGTAAAAAAGCGATCCGCGTGCGCGACGCTTACGCGCCTGCGCTCGATATTCTCCACGTCGACGCCGATATCCTGATGCAGCACGACGCCGAGGACGATCAGTCCTTCCGTGTGGGAAAGGTTGAATCGCAGGGCACGGGTGCCCTGCGGGGAAACAAGCTCGGGACGGCCATACTCGTTGACCGAAAAGGCAAGCTCCGGCGCAGGAGTACCGGTATAGCGCGACAATACGCGCCGAACCAGGGCCCGCGAAAGGAGATATCGATGTCGCCTGTCGGCCGATCGGAGCTGATCGAGTCTCCTCTTTTCGTCCCCGCTCATGAGCTCGTAGCAGTCGGCCAGGATGGAGCAGTCCTGTATCTCGTCCGGAAAGGCAAACCAGAGGTGGATTTCCTGAGGGTCAAATCCAGGCAGGTGATCTGAACTGCCCGGATGGGCTCCACGAACGCCAGGGGGGACCATGTCCTCCTATTATACGTTGCCCCCCTGCGCAGTCAAGTCCGTAGTTTCAGACATGGGCGTGGCGTCCTTCTCCCTCGCCTCCGTCCGTGCGCCCCGGCCCAAAATTAACTATCGCAGAAACCGCAATTTACCTACAGGCTCTCGGCAGTTTTGCGTCTTCTTACCCTCTGATCGCGGACGTATGATGAATCAGATGATCCAGATGGCGACAATCGGCGCAAAGGATGGTTCGACATGCTGACAGGCAGGGTGGCCATAGTGACCGGAGCTTCAAGGGGCATAGGGAGGGCAATTGCGACGACGTTCGCCCGGCACGGGGCCAGCCTTGCACTCAACTACAACAGCCGGGACAAGGACATGGACGAGACAATAGAGGCGCTGATCGCCGTCAATGCGGAGTTTACGGTCTTCAAAGGGAACGTCTCGGACACCGGCTTCGTCCAGGGTATGGTCAAGGACGTGAAGGCCAGGTACGGATCAATCGCCATCCTCGTGAATAACGCGGGAATCACGCGCGACAAGCCGCTTCTGTTCATGTCACAACGAGACTGGGATGAAGTGATCGATATCAATCTCAAAGGGGCTTTCCTTTTCTCAAAGGCCGTGCTCAGCACAATGATGGAGCAGAAGTGGGGGAGGATCATCAACGTGTCCTCCATTACCGCGATCAGCGGCAGACAAGGGCAGACGAACTACGGCGCCGCCAAAGGAGGCCTCATCGCCTTTACCAAGTCCATGGCCCAGGAAGTTGCCCGGTACAACGTCCTTGTCAATGTCCTGGCCGTCGGTCTCATCGATACCCTGATGACGAAACGGATTCCCCGTGAGATTCTCGAGGAGACGAAGAAGTCGATCCCCATCGGAAGGATAGGCAGGCCGGAAGAAGTGGCGGATGTCTGCGCCTTCTTGGCCTCGGATATGTCGTCATACGTAAGCGGCACCACGATTACAGTGAGTGGAGGTTTAGGGTCATGAACACGAACATGATGGAGGCTGCACTGGCAACGGCGCATGAGAGAAGAGCGGTAACCGAGCGTCTCAAGGATGTTCTTATCGAGAAGCTGAGGTTGCCATTGGAGGCTGATGAGATCGCGGAAGACTCCCCCCTGTTCGGCCTCGGGCTGGGGTTGGATTCCGTTGATGCCCTGGAAATCGTGGTCGGTGTGGAGCAGGAGTTTGGGCTCTCGATCACCGATGAAGACATGGCGGTCTTCCGGTCGGTGAACACGATTATCGACTTTGTCATCGACAGAGACTATCGACGCGCTTAAGGGGGGAGGGAACGATATGGACAGGGAGCAATTCGAAGGATACGCGGTCGCGAGAAACGGTGTTGCACTATTTGATCTTTCTTCCGGCACGAAGCTGGCGCTCAATGGGAGCGATTGCTCGAAGTACCTCGACGGCCTCGTGAGCTTCAGTATCGAGAGCATGAGAAACGGCCAGGCCACCAACACCCTCGTACTGCGAGACGACGGAACCCTGGTGGCGATCGTGTGGCTCCTTAAGGATGACGAGTCTTTCCTCATCCTCACCGATCCGGAGAAGAGAGATCATCTCCTGAGCTGGCTGGTCGATCACCGCACCGGGTTCGACGTGGACATCCAGGATAAGACCGACCTTCTTGCGTGTCTCTCGATAGTCGGCCCCAAGGCGCAGGAACTTGCCCGCTCGCTCGCGGGCGACGACATAATCGGTCTCCCGTACCTCGGTTTCGAACAGAACAACGACATGGATTGTCTCGTGTGCAGGGTCGGGTATACGGGAGAGTACGAATACCGGTTCATCTTTTCCAAAGACCGGTTGGACGCGATGCGGGAAACGATCATGAAGAAGGGCAGTGACCACGCGGTCGCGGAGTACGGGACAAGCCTCATGGACGTGCTGATGCTGGAAATGAAGAGCATCAACCAGATCAGGGACATTGCCGACGGTGTGACGCCTCTTCAGGCGGGACTCCATTGGGCCATCGACTTCAGAAAAGACTCGTTCAGCGGCAGGGAGGCGGTCATCAATGAGAAGTCGGCGTTGGAGAGAAAACTCCTCCTTCTGGTTCTCTCCAACGGAGCTCCGCCGGCTGTGGAAGCAGGTCTTTTTATCGGCGACGAGAAGGTGGGCCATGTGGTCAATCACCATTTCTCGCCGACACTCGCCAAGAGCATCGCGCTCGCCTCCATTCGGGAGAGCGTCGCGTGGGTAGGCGTCGAGTTCGACGTCGAAACGGAAGGCGGGGGAAGGACGCGGGCTAAAGCATATTCTTCGCCCCTTTTTCTTACCAAGACCGTCACCGAGGCAGTGCTATGAGGGAAACTCTGTCACGGCTCCGACTCCGTGGGCGCGCCCGGGAAGGACAATGAACAACGACTACGCCGAAGCGACGGCCGGCAAGCTCCAGCCGTGTAAAAAGTGCAGCCAAACGTGCAAAGGCAAGCTGCACAGGTGCCGTGAGATGAGGCCGGTGCTCATTCTCTTTCTGCTGATCAATTACGCGGCGATCATTGTCTCTATTGCCGGCGTCTATTTCCTTCCGGTCGCCGTATCCTTTCCTCTGTGCATCGCCATCTACTCATCGACGCTTGCCGCCGAGATAAGGTACAACAGGATCACTCCTATCGTCTCTCTAAGCCTCTCGCTCTACCTGACGATCTTCGTGCTTTACTTCGTATCGGGCAAAGACTATTTCCTTCTGTACGCCGGTCCCATCTTCTACTTCTCCCTTGCTTTCGCCACACTGGTCCTCCTCGCGGCGCGACATCCCTTTACCCTCTTCTATTCGAGACGCAGGGGCCTGCGGTCGCTCCACTACGCCGTTTCAATCGTGTGGAGCGTCGTCTACGTGATCGCAGGCGTGACCAGCGTGCTGCTCATGCCGCACGTTGCCTTTATCCTCCTCCCCCTCGGACTTGTCCTGGCAGGGATCGGCATAACGCTTTATCTCCAGTACTTCTCCTTTGGCCGGTCCAACAAGAGACAGAAAGAATTCCAGCTCGACAGGTATCGGTTCCGGGAGATAGGTGACTCCGTCGAGGCAAGGGAGAGCTTCTATGCCGTTTCGCTCGGGGAACTGTGGGGGACCGTGGGCCAGACCCTTCGACGGGATAAGGTGACGCAGAAGGACTTCACCCAAAGGATCCTGGATATCGACCGATCCTACCAGGAGGACATCACTCGATTCGCCGCATACGACAACGGAAGAATGATCGCGACGATACAGTGCGAGGAGGACAAGCGGCGAGGACTGCCAGTCGAGGAATTCGCGGGGTTAAGGCTCGATCCGCTCAAGAAACTGGGGAAAGTCATGGGGATCGAGCGATGGTCAATCAGGAGGGAGTACCGTTTCAAGCCCGCCCTGGCCCTCGGACTCTTCAAGCTCTTCTTTGAGTATGCCCTCGAGCACGACGTCGCCTTCCTCATCGTCTACACGTACGAATCGCTCGTTGAGATGGAGCAAAAGACGGGCTTCGTGCGGATATTCGACGACCCGGTAAAGAACAGGCTGGTCGGGACCGAGACCTACCTGCTCCTGTACAACCTGTCCCGCGTCATCGTCAACAAGGTGATGAACGGATCCACCACAAGCGCTCAGTTGGCCCCCCTGCTCAACCCCTATCTCCTCGAGCGGTATTACAAAAGACAGGCCCTGGCGAACCTCTTCAGAAAGGAAGAGGCCAAAACGTACAACTACACCGAGCAACAGCTTATATCGATGGTCAGGTCCGAAACGGCAAAGCACGAACTCGATGGCGCGGCCTGGGTAAGGAGACGTACATGAAGGAGCGGATCTCGGTCTCGGGGATAGGGATGATCGGGCCCTTCGGCACGGGCAAGGAGACCTATTGGCAGGGCGTTGTCGAGGGCAGGAGCTTTCTCGGACCGGTCACGAGGTATGACGTGAAGGGGCTGGCGGGTGAGGTCAAGGACTTCTCTATCAGCAACCATTTCAAGGACCGGAGGGCGACGAGGCTGCCTCTCATCACGCAGTACGCGCTCGTTGCCACAATGGAGGCAATTCGCGACGCACGACTCGACATGAACAGGTGCAAGAGCGACAGCATAGCGATGGCCTATGGAACCGGCAACGGTTCATCGGAAGCGGTCGCGAAGATCTGCCGGAACCTCCTGGCAACCGGCCAGAAGTCGGTCGATCCCCTGCTGTTTCAAGAATCGGTCTTCAACGCGCCCGCGAGCTTCATAAGTATCCACTTCGGCATGAAAGGACCGTGCGTGACGCTCCCCATGGGCATGACCGCCGGCCACTACGCCCTCGCCGTTGCCCTGAATCTGCTGAAAGACCCCGCGGTCTCGCTCGTCCTGGTGGTATCTTCCGATCAGGTAGACAAGTCCGTGCACGAAGGCTTGGGCCACCTCAGAGTGCTTTCCTCGAACGGCAGGGAAGAGGAAGGCAGCCGACCCTTCGATAAGACGAGAAACGGGCTCGTATTCTCTGAAGGCGCCGTCGCCCTTGTGGTTGAGAGGGCCTCCGACGCCCGTGAAAGGGGCGCCCGGATTTACGGGGAGATCGCCGGCAATGCCGTCTCACACGACGCCTATCGGGTCGCGGACAACAACCCCGATGGAAGGGGGATGTCGGAGGCGATGAAAAGGGCCTTGGCGGACGCCGGCGTGGGTGCGGACGCCATCGGTTGCGTGATCGCGGCAGCCCATTCGAGCAGGCGAAACGATATCATGGAAACGAGGGGGATAAAGACCGCACTCGGAAGCAGGGCCCGCTCCATTCCGGTGACCAGCATCAAGTCTTCCATCGGTGAAACCTTCGGTCCCGGCGGTCTCTTCAATGTGGCCACTGCATTCCTTGCGCTGCGCGACGGGGTAGTGCCGCCCACGATCAACTACAGGTACCCCGACCCTGAGTGCGACCTTGATATAGTGGCCAACAGGGCCCGTGTAACAAGCCTCGATACAGTGATGTGCAATTCATTCAACTGGTGCGGCATGTACGGTTCCACCATCGTCCGCCGCAATGAGGGAGGATGACCGTGTTCGCCTTCTTATTCCCCGGTCAGGGCTCCCAGCAGGTTGGGATGGGAGAAGACATATGCAGGCAGCACCGCTGCGCGAGATCCGTCTACGAGAGGGTGTCGAAGATAACGGGCGTCGACGTTGCCGCCATGTCTTTCCAGGGGCCCGCATCGGTTCTCAAGGAGAGCAAGAACGCCCAGGTGTCGATTCTCGCGACTAGTCTTGCCACCTTCGCTGTCCTGTCGGAACGGGGGGTTCAACCCGCGTATTGTGCGGGCCATAGCCTCGGGGAATACTCCGCCTTGATCGCCGCAGGGGCGTTGAGCATGGAGGAAGGCGCCCGGCTTGTGCAGAGGCGGGGGACGCTGATGTCCGAATGCGGTG
>MVQQ01000174.1 GCA_002067555.1 Syntrophorhabdus sp. PtaB.Bin184 | reverse complement strand
CGAGGAGGCGCAGCAGCTTGTCATGGAGTTCAAGGACCACGTGGGCATGTTCAAGGTGGGCAAGCAGCTCTTCACCCAGTGTGGACCCAAGATAGTGGATTACATAAAGCTCAAAAACTCGAAGGTCTTTCTCGACCTCAAGTATCATGATATTCCCAACACCGTTGCCAGGGCCTCCGTCGAGGCGGCGAAGCTCGGCGTCGACATCCTGAACGTCCACGCCTCGGGTGGTTTCTCCATGATGAGCGAGGCCAAGCGGGCCCTCGTCGAGGCAGGCAAGAACCCGGGCCTCGTGCGCCCCAGGATCATAGGGGTGACGGTCCTCACGAGTCTCGATGACGCGGAGCTCAAAAGGGTCGGCTTCGACATTCCCGTCATCGAACTGACGAAAAGGCTGGCGCTTCTCGCGAAGGAAGCCGGGCTCGACGGCGTCGTGGCGGGGGGAAGCGAGATCGAGATGATCAGGGAAACCTGCGGCAGCGATTTTCTCATCATCACACCCGGGGTCAGGGTCGAGGACAGGAAAGACGACCAGAAACGGACGATCACCCCACAGGAGGCGATAAAGAGGGGAGCCTCGTATATCGTCCTCGGCAGGGCGGTCAGGGATGCGTCGGATCCGAAGGCCCTTCTGAGAAAGATCACCGGGGATATACGCGATGCCCTTTCTGTTTAACAGGAACAGCATCAGGGAGGCCTTGAAGAACCACCCGGGCAAGGCCCGCAGACTTCTCATCCGGCAGGGTCACGAGAGGCTCTCAGAGGAATTGATCGAGGAGGCGAAAAGGCAGGGTGTATCGTACCGTGTCCTCCCCTCCGAGGCCTTCGCGAAAAAGTGCGGCTCCCCGAGGTCGCACGTGTGCCTCGAACGCGATGACTTCGATTATACCGGTCAGGACACCTTTCTCGATCGTCTCGATTCCATGGGTCCCGTGTTCCTGGGGGCGCTCGACGGCGTGCAGGACCCCCAGAACCTGGGCAATATCGCGCGGAGTGCCGCCTGCATGGGCGTCGATGCCCTTATCCTTCCCAAAGACCGTTCCTGCGTGATAAACGATACGGTGGCCAACATATCCCGGGGGGCCACCGAATTCATAGAGGTCGTGCGGGTCACGAACCTTTCACGATATCTCGATGCCCTGAAAAAGAGGGGTATTTTCTGCTACGGCCTTGACGAACGCGGTGCCACGGCAATCTGGGAGGTCGACCTCAGGGGGCCCGTGTGCCTTGTCTTCGGCGGCGAAGAGGGTTTGCGCAGGCTGACGAAGGAGACCTGTGACACCCTCGTGAGGATCCCGACAAACCCCTCGTTCCCTTCACTCAATGTTGCCACGTCTTTCGCTCTTGCGTGCTACGAGGTTATGAAGAAGAGGCTCTGACGGACAGGCTGGCCGGGTCCTAGAAGTTCGTCTTGAAGCGGAAACGCCATCCGTCGTCGCGGGATTCAAGGCCCCTGTCCTCCTTGCGCTCCAGAACAAGACCGCGACCGACCATCACTTCGCTCGATTCCGAAACCTTGACGCCGAGACCCACGTCGGCCTTGTGCTCCTTTCCCGGCTCCGGAGTCAAGTTCTTCTTTTTGTCGAGATCTTCCACCCTTTCAACGGCAAGGCGGGCTCCGTCATTCACGGAAGGAGTTTGCTGCCTGTTCTCCTCGCCGGCCTTCTCCCCGAGCACCTCGAGGGTATAAACGGTGGAACCCGCTCCGTTCGACCCCGATGGACCGATGGGTTTCAGCCGGATGTGGTTCGTCTTTTCCGGCTTTACCTCCTTCGTCACAACCCGGTATCCCGTGCCGTCAAACTGAAGGAAACCATGGGGATTCTTTACGGCAGACGCCTTGGGGAGATCATCGGAGGCCACGACCGCTTTCTCATTATCCCGGGGCCCCCCTACGGGCATGGGATCGGAAGTTGCGACGCCGGCGGTCAGGAAAACCAGAAATGCGGGAAGGATCATCCTGCGGAGCAGGTAGGGTCTCATGAAGACCATGGTATGACAATTATAAAGGAAGTTGAAAAAAAAGCAAACTTTTTGTATGCTTAACCTGCCATGGGCGAGATAGCGTACTACAGCACCAACAACCCGGCGGAACGCGTCAATTTCGAGACCGCGCTCCTTACGGGGATGGCGTCGAACTACGGCTTGTATATGATGGCCCGGAAGGACATCCCCGTCCTGTCCCGGGAACGCATAGAGGCCATGAAGGGCATGAGCTACGCCGGAATCGCCTACGAGGTGCTCGAGCCTTTTCTCGGGCGTGAGGTTCCCCCGGCACGGCTGAGATCGCTTCTCGACGACGCCTACGACGCCCGGAGGATCCCCACCGCGGTGCAGAAGGTCACGGGCAAGACCCATATAATATGGCTCACACGGGGACCGACCTACTCCTTCAAGGATTACGCCGCAAGGTTCTTCGGCAGGATGCTCAACTACTTCCTCGGCGAAAGGGGATTGAGAAGGGTCGTCATCGTTGCCACGAGCGGAGACACCGGAGGGGCCGTGGCGGACGCCCTTCTCGGCCTCGACAACATCGACAACATCGTCTTCTATCCGAAGGGGTCCATCAGCGAGGGGCAACGGCGCCAGATGACCACCCTTCGCGGCAACGTCCACGCCTTTGAAGTGAACGGCGATTTCGATGTGTGCCAGGCACTCGCCAAGAACATCCTCGGCGACACGTCCTTCGCCCTCGATCTCTTCGGCGACCGGGAACGCTTCACCTCCGCAAATTCCATCAGTGTCGGCAGGCTCGTTCCCCAGGCAGTCTACCCCTTCTACGCATATTCGCAGATGGAGACCTCTTCGGAACCCTTTATCGCCAGCATCCCCTCCGGCAATTTCGGCAACATGATGGGGACCGTTCTGGCAAGACAGATGGGGCTTCCCGTCGAAACGATCATATGTGGCGTCAACGAGAATACCGAGTTTCCCGATTTCCTCGCCTCCGGGACCTACACTGTGCGGCCTTCCATCAAGTCCCCGTCATCGGCCATGATCGTCTCCCATCCGAGCAACCTGGCACGCCTCATCGACTTCTATGGCGGCCACATCTACGACGAACGGGACAGGTCGACGGGAAACGTGACGAGACCGGGCATCATCGACCGCATGCCCGACATGCAGGCCATGCGGCGGGACATCGTCTCCCTCGGGATAAACAATCCCCGTCATTTTGAAACGATGAAGGACGTCTACGAGCGCTATCGCATTATCCTCGACCCTCACGGTGCCGTGGGCTGGGCCGCCCTGGAAGAATACCTTGGAGGAAAACATGACCGGCCGGCAGTGATCTACGAGACGGCCGATCCCGGCAAGTTCCCCGACGATGTGCGCAGGGCCATAGGGGTGGTCCCCGAATTGCCTCCGGGCATGAGAGAACAGGCAAACCTTCCCGAGCGCATTTACAGCATCGGCGCCGAACCGGAACATACGCCCGCGGGGCTCAAGCTTTCACCGGCACAGGTCGGCGAGGCGAAGGAAAAGATCCGAAAGATATACAACCCGTGAATCACGGTATTCCCTTAAGCAGCCTATGACCCGCCGCCATTTACCCGCCGCCTCAAGACATGCCCTGCCCGTTCTCGCCTTCCTGGCGCTCGTCGTCTCCTGTCTTCTTCCGGCCGGTTGCTTCCTCGTCGACAGCATCGGAGACATCGATGTCAGGAAGCTCGAAGGGTTGATGGAAAGGGAGAACAAACTCCTCGTCGTTGACAATCGGACTGCCCTCGAATACGCATCGGGCCATATACCGGGTGCCATGCACATTCCCGAGGAGGAATTCCACAGGCTGGCGTCCCTTCTTCCCCCTGAAAAGGACACACCCATCGTCTTCTATTGCAGGGGATACGGCTGAGCCCCGAGTTTCAAGGCCGCGGTCGCGGCACGGAACGCGGGATACACCAACGTCATGACCTTTCTGGCCGGATATCGCGCATGGGTGAAAAGGGGCAACCCCGTGGAACGGTAGACGTTCCGGACCCACCCCTGGCAGTGTTTCCCGCACTGTGGAATTGACATCCTTCTCTGTTTGCCATAGAATAAACGAAAATGATTTCTATTTAGATAGTCACGATGGATCACAACCACATTCTGAAGGAACTCAAACTCAAGGCAACGCCGAAGAGGCTCGCTATCCTTGATATCCTGTACCACGCGTCGATCTACCTCAGCCCCGACGAGGTATGGACACAAATGAAGGAGCGTTTTCGCACCATCGGACTTCCCACGGTCTATCGCAACCTGGAAGAACTGGCGGGCCGAGGCATCATCTCCAAGGTTATCCATCCGGACCGCAAGCTCTATTACTTCTTCTGCGGCAACAGGGAACACCACCATCATTTCGTCTGCACCTCCTGCAGGAAAGTGAACGATCTCAGTTTCTGCGCCTTCGAGGAGATCCAGAAGGAGGTCTCGCGGACCTTGAATGCAACCGTATCGTCTCACATCATGCAGGTCTTCGGGATCTGCAGCAACTGTTCGGCAAACAAGGAGGAGGAGCAATGAAAACGTTGCGGCCGGCCATATGTGCTCTTCTGGCGGCGCTCCTCCTCACGGCCGTTTCCTGCGGACCGGACCGGAAGGATGTCTCCGGCGGCCCCGGGAAGATCGTCGTCGTCACCACCCTCTTTCCCCTTTATGATTTCACGAGGACAATAGCCGGGGACAGGGCCACGGTGACCCTCATCCTGCCGCCGGGGGTGGAGGCCCACACCTTTGAACCGAAACCGGGCGACATGGCGCGCGTCGATTCCGCGCAGCTTTTCGTATACACCGGCAGGTATATGGAGCCTTGGTCGGAAGAACTGCTCAAAGGGGTCGCCAACCAAAGTCTTATCACCGTCGACGCGAGCCGGGGCATCCGGTTGATGAAGAGCGGTCACGAGCACCATGCAGCCGGTGATAAGGAACAGGGCCACGGTCAGCGCGGCCATGGCGCCTACGACCCGCACATCTGGATGGATTTCGGGAATGCCATGAAAATGGTCGATACGATCACGGAGGGCCTGTGCGCCGCCGACCCGCGGGGGAGCGATCTTTTCCGCAAGAACGCAGCCGATTACAAGGAACGGCTTTCCCTGCTCGACGGCAAGTTCCGGGAAACCCTGGGGACATGCAGGAAGAAGATCCTCATTCACGGCGGTCACTTCGCCTTCGGCTATCTCGCGCACAGGTACGGCCTCGAATACGTAAGTGCCTACGAAGGGTCTCCGAATGCCGAACCGACGGCGAGAAAGATCATCGCCCTCAAAAAGAAGATGGATGAGAACGGTATTCGTTACGTCTATTTTGAAGAACTGATCAATCCGAAGGTATCGGAACTCCTCGCCAGGGAGACGGGGGCAACGCTCCTCTATCTCCACGGGGCCCACAACCTGACGAAGGACGAGTTCGGGAAGGGCGCGACCTTCATCTCTCTCATGGAGAACAACCTCGAGAATCTCAGGAAGGGTCTTGAATGCAGATGACGAGCGTGGTGACGACGGAAAACCTGTCCTTCCGGTTCAACGGCGTCGAGATACTGAGCGATATCGCCTTCACCCTGGAAAAAGGGGAATTCCTGGGAATCGTCGGGCCGAACGGCTCCGGCAAGACCACCCTTATCCGCCTGCTGCTCGGACTGATCAAGCCGACAGGAGGTATGGTCACGATCTTCGGACAGAGCGGCGACGTCTTCAGGGAATGGCGGAAGATCGGATATCTTCCCCAGAAGATAGCAGCTTTCAATCCCCACTTTCCTGCCACGGTGGAAGAGATCGTCGCGCTGGGACTGCTGTCCGGCAAAAGTTTCCCGAGGAGGGTCGCACGGGGGGACAGGAAATCCATCGAAGACGCCATGGCACTCCTCGACATCACCTCCATAAGGCACAAGCTCATAGGAGAGCTCTCGGGAGGCCAGCAGCAGCGCGTACTCATAGCGAAGGCGCTGGTGGCCGGGCCCGAACTCCTCATTCTCGACGAGCCGACGACTGCCCTCGATCCCGAGGGCAGGGAAAGGTTCTTTGCGACCCTCAAGAACCTCAACGGGGACAGGGGGGTAACGATCATCATGATAACCCACGACATAGGGACCATCGGCCTGCATGCTTCGAAGCTTCTCTATCTCGACAAAACCCTCGTGTTTTTCGGCAGCTTCGATGATTTCTGCCTCTCCACCGACATGACCGACTACTTCGGCGAGCACTCCCAGCATGTGATCTGTCACAGGCATGACACGTGATGATGATTGACCAATCTCCAATAGCCAATGACCAAGCAACCGCCAGGCGCGTCGGTGCTAATGGCTCAGTCCTCGCTCTCTTCTTCCGTCGGTCGTCGCGGTCTTGTCATTGGTCATTGCCCGGAGGGCCCCTTGGACTTCCTTGACCTCTTCAGCCACGGGTTCATTCAGCGGGCCCTTCTTGCGGGCTCTTTCATAGCCGCGCTCTGTTCGGCGCTGGGAACGTTTCTCGTCCTGCGCAGGCTTTCGCTCATAGGCGACGGGCTCGCCCATGTCACCTTCGGAGGCGTTGCCGTGGGGCTCCTCTTCCAGGCCTATCCCTTCTATGTGGCGGTCCCCATCGTGGCCGCGAGCGCCCTGGGGATCCTCAAGCTCATCGACAAGGCCCGTCTTTACGGTGACGCCGCCATAGGCATCGTCTCCTCGCTCGGGATAGCGGGGGGTATCCTCATCGCGAGCGTGGCCGGCGGCTTCAATATCGATCTCTTCAGTTATCTCTTCGGCAACATCCTGGCCATAAGCTACGCGGAGGTCTGGACCTCCGTCCTTCTGTGCCTGTGCCTCATCATCGTCATCACCCTTTCCTACCAGGAGCTCCTGGCCATCACCTTCGACGAGGAATCGGCCAAAACATCGGGCATACGGACGGACCGCATCAACCGCATACTCGTCCTTCTGACAGCCCTCACCGTCGTTCTCGCCATGAGGGTCGTGGGGATCATGCTCGTTTCGGCATTGCTCATCATCCCCGCCGTGACGGCGCTGCAATTCGCCAGGGGGTTCAGGACGACGATCATGATCTCCTGCCTCACCGGCATCCTCTCCGTGCTGGCAGGTATCACCATTTCCTTTGCCCTCGACCTGCCCGCCGGGGCAACCATAGTTCTCGTCAATTTCGCCCTCTTTCTGCTGTCCTTCACCTGTGCCCGCCTCAGGACGCGGAATGCCACCCGCCGGCCTCCGGACACGGCCTGAACCGCCGCCCAGCATCCTTCGCGTTTCTTGCCGATAACTCTCCGTATTTTCAAACGGATAGCGTCAAAAAAAGATTCAGTCCCAACGTTGACAACGTCGGGCTGCAACATTATATTAGCCTAGACGCGAAAAACTTCAGGAGGAGATGAAAATGGCAAGAAAAGTGATAGGTATAGACCTGGGCACCACTAATTCGGTCGTTGCGGTCATGGAAGGAGGCGAGCCGAAGGTCATCATAAATGAAGAGGGAAGCAGGCTTACACCGAGCGTTGTCGCGTTCACGAAGGACGGCGAGGTGCTCGTCGGCCAGACGGCCAAGAGACAGGCCATCACAAACCCCGAGAACACCATATTCTCGATAAAGAGATTCGTGGGAAGACGCTTCAACGAGGTGCAGGAAGAGATCAAGACCGTTCCCTACAAGGTGGTTGGAGATCAGGACGGCAACGTCCGTGTCGACGTCCGGGGCAAGCAGTACACCCCCCAGGAGATATCGGCCTTCGTGCTCCAGAAGCTGCGGAAATCAGCCGAGGCGTACCTCGGTCAGCAGATCGACGACGCGGTCATAACCGTACCGGCCTATTTCAACGATTCCCAGCGGCAGGCCACGAAGGACGCCGGAAGGATAGCGGGACTCAACGTCCTTCGCATCATCAACGAGCCGACGGCTTCCGCCCTGGCATACGGACTTGACAAGAAAAAGGATGAGACCATTGCGGTCTATGACTTTGGCGGCGGCACCTTCGACATATCCATCCTCGAGGTAGGCGACAACGTCGTCGAGGTCAAATCGACCAATGGCGACACCCATCTCGGCGGCGACGATATCGACCAGCGTGTCATAGACTGGATCGTTACCGAATTCAGAAAGGACCAGGGCATAGACCTCTCCAAGGACAGGATGGCCCTGCAGAGGCTGAAGGAGGCGGCAGAGCGCGCAAAGGTGGAGCTCTCGGCAACGGTGGAGACGGAGATCAATCTCCCCTTCATCACCGCTGACGCCTCGGGCCCGAAACACCTCAACATGAAACTCAGGAGGGCAGAGCTGGAGAAGCTGGCCGACGACCTTTTTCAGAGGACCATAGAGCCCAGCCGGCGGGCCCTCGAGGACGCGAAGATCCCCACCAATAAAATCGACGAGGTCGTCCTCGTCGGCGGCTCCACCAGGATCCCCAGGGTCCAGGAGATAGTGAAGGAATTCTTCGGCAAGGAACCGCACCGGGGTGTGAACCCCGATGAGGTCGTGGCCCTTGGCGCAGCCGTCCAGGCAGGCGTTCTTGCCGGCGAGGTCAAGGACGTGCTCCTTCTCGACGTCACACCATTGTCACTGGGCATCGAGACGCTCGGCGGAGTGCTGACGAGGATCATTGAACGCAACACAACCATCCCGACCAAGAAGAGCCAGGTGTTCACCACCGCCGAGGACAGCCAGACGAGCGTCGAGATCCATGTCCTTCAGGGAGAGAGGGAGATGGCAAGGGACAACAGGACACTGGGGAGGTTCCACCTCATCGGCCTGCCGCCGGCACCGAGGGGCATACCCCAGATAGAGGTCACCTTCGATATAGACGCCAACGGCATACTCCACGTATCGGCGAAGGATACGGCGACGGGAAAGGAGCAGAGCATACGGATCACCGCCTCCACGGGCCTCTCCGAAGAAGATATCCAGAAGATGGTCCGCGATTCAGAGACCCATGCCGAGGAGGACCGCAAGAGAAAACAGGAGATCGAGCAGCGCAACCAGCTTGATAACATCATATACACGACGGAGAAGACCCTCAACGAAAACAGGGACAAGCTCTCCGCCGAGGATATCAGG
>MVQQ01000173.1 GCA_002067555.1 Syntrophorhabdus sp. PtaB.Bin184 | reverse complement strand
GGTGATGAGCTGTGTCAATGCCGTCGGGGTGGAAGTCAACACGGCGAGCGCGCAGCTTCTCGGGTACGTGTCCGGTCTCGGTCCGGCCCTTGCGAAGGCCATGGTGTCGTACCGGGACGAGAACGGTCCCTTTCAGACAAGAAAAGACCTGAAGAAGGTGCCGAGACTGGGGCCGAAGGCCTTTGAGCAGTCCGCGGGGTTCCTGCGGATACGGGGCTCGTCGAACCCCCTCGACGCAAGCGCCGTCCATCCCGAGAGCTACCCTGTCGTCGAGGCGATGGCGCGCGACGCGGGATGTTCCGTCACGGACCTCATGGGCGATGAGGGTCTCAGGAAGAGCATCGACCTTCGCCGCTACATTACGGAAAAGACGGGCCTGCCGACGCTCACGGACATAATGGCAGAGCTTGCGCGGCCGGGCAGAGACCCGAGGGAGGAATTCCATGCCTTCTCCTTCGCCGAGGGCATAGAGAAGATGGAGGACGTAAGGCCGGGGATGAGGCTTCCCGGCATCGTCACCAACGTGACAGCCTTCGGTGCCTTTGTGGATATAGGCGTCCACCAGGATGGCCTTGTCCACATAAGTCAGCTCGCGAACCGGTTCGTGAAGAACGCCGCCGACGTGGTGAAGGTCCACCAGCAGGTGATGGTGACGGTTCTCTCCGTCGACCTCGCCCGCAGGCGGATATCGCTGACCATGAAGGAATAGCAATACAATGTACAATATTGTTGACAGGATTGCGGGACTAGCGTAATCTTGTGGCAGAAATATACAGGAGGACAGTATGTTATTGATCAACAAGAGCGGCCGTATCTACGATGTTCCTGAGAAGATAGCAGAACAGTACGTTGCCAGGGATCTCAGCTCGTCGAGAGAGGCCGTTGGCGATATGCTGAGCACGCTCAGGAAGCCTGCCGCGGCGTCCCCGGAGCCGGCGCTGGACGGATGCTGCAACATTTACGCCAACTACTGCCCCAACAGGTAGAGGACAGTCTTGAGTCGCTGTGATGTTCCCTGGAGGGACACCACAGCGGCACCGGCCCATCATCGGTCATGGCATATGTCATCAGGGTGTTGCCATGATGATCGTGTCGTGTTACGCGCATGGGCAGACAGACATTCACCATGACCCCAGATCATTCTCTTTTCAAGAACCTGAACAGCGTTACCTTCCAGCTCATCACATCGTGCAATCTTTCCTGTGAGTATTGTTTCCAGGATGCCTGCAACGTCTCCTCTTCGCGGGGCGATGTGGGCGGGGTGATGGACCCCCGCGAGACCGCCGCGACCCTGATGGCTCTCATGGAGAAGAGCGAGACGGAGTTGGCCATGGTCTTCTCCGGCGGTGAGCCGATGCTGGTCCCCGTCGACTGGTACCGTACCTTTTTCGATATCATGGACAGGTACGTGGAGGAGTCGGGCAGGAAGCTGGAGTACTCCGTTCAGACCAATATCTCCATCCTGAGACGGGAGATCATCGATCTTTTCAAGACCCACAGTGTTCATTTCTCCGTCCATTACGACGGTGAGCTTGACGACCCGAAACTGCTTTCAAAGAGGCGCCGCGACAACATCGTGACCTTGTCCGAAGAAGGCTTTCCGGTGACCGTTCTTGTCGTGGGGACGGCGGAATCCCTGAAGGTGCTGCCGTCGAGCATCCAGTTCTTCAACAGGCACGGTATCCGCTTCTATCGCATCAATTACGTCTCCAGCGAGGGAAGAGGGCACCAGGTCTCCCGGATACCGCCGGCGCTCAGGGCCGAGGCCGAGTTCCAGGCCGCCTTTCTGGCCTCCCAGCTTGACTTCGGCACGCGGGACAACGTTGTCCTCAACAAGTTTCTCTTTTATCACAACAACGTCATCTGCGGGAGCGATTACAAAACCACTCCCCGGCCCCAAAAGTGCAAGGCAGGGGTGATATCCGCGTACGTGGCGGCCGACGGTTTCATCTATCCCTGCAGTTTCTTCCCCGGGATAACGGGACCGATGGCGACGGCGAAGGACCTGTCACCCCTTGAAGGGGCCGGGCGGGCCATCGCGCTCTGCGAGGCGTCGAATCCCTACTATGACAGAAAGTGCCCGGAATGTGAGGCGTTGCCTATCTGCGGTGAATACTGCGCTCTCTCGCCGGTGACGGACACGAACTTCATGGAGTCTTTCTGCAGCGCGCAGGTCATGCTGCGGCGCATGATGGATGAGAACCGGGAATTGACGGAGCTCATCGCAAAAAGGTTCATCGAACACCAGACGGCCCACCCCCTTGATGTCCCCAGGTCCTGCGGCACGCGGACGACGTAAAGAACGTCGAACGAACGTATGACGCCGCCTTCCGAGAGACTCTTCAACAGGAATTTTACCGTCATGATCGGCGGTCAATGCGTCGCGCTCCTCGGGAGCGCGCTGTATTCCGTTGTTCTCGTCCTCTACCTCAAGCAGATGACAGGGTCCGCGACGGTCCTCGGGATCGTCGAGCTTCTCGCCTTCCTGCCCTGGGTCGTCATGGGGCCTCTTGCGGGGACCTTTGTCGACAGGGCGAACAGGAAATCGGTCATCCTCTGGAGCTATTTCGTCCGCTCAGCGCTCATGCTGGTCCTCTTCTTCGTCACTGTCAACGGGGCGGCGGGCCTGACCACCCTCGGCCCTTTCCCCGTTGCCGTCTACGCGGTCTTTCTCGTGACGGCCTGCATGGGTATTATCGATTCGGTCTTCAACGCCGCCCTGAACTCGATAATCCCCGTGGTCCTCCCGAAGGAAAAGGTCCAGAAGGGCAACTCGCTTTTCCAAGGGTCGGGCGGCGTGTTGGCCATGGCGGGCAACGCACTGGGCGGGATATTCTTTACCGTCCTGGGAGGGGCGCTGGCTTTTCTGGTGAACGGTGTTTCCTACCTTTGCGCCGCCCTGTGGACAGCGTTCATGTCACTCACGGATGCGCGACCGGGGAAGAAGGCGTCCTTTTCCTGCGCGGAGTTTGCGGCCGAGACAAAGGAAGGCTTCCATTTTATCTGGGGGAACAGGGGTCTGAGGGACCAGACCATAGTCTATACCCTGTCGAACCTGTTCTTTCCCATGGTGATGCTCGCTCTGCCCTTCCTCATAGAGGACGTGATGAGACTGAAGGGCTCGTATTACGGGTACCTTATGAGCATGCTTACCTTGAGCTCGATCATCGCCTATTTCGTCTTCGGCGCGCTGAAGACAAGCAACCGGCAGAACTACACGGTCATATGCGCGCTCTTTTTCATCGAGGCCGCAGTATTCCTCTTCATCTCTTTCTGCAGGAACACCGTGATCGTGTTCGCGCTTTTCTCGATCCTCTCCGGCTGCATGGCCATCTCGCGGCTCATCAACACCTCGCTCAAGCAGAAGGTCATACCCGACAAACTCAGAGGCAGGGTCTTCGGGACCCTCGATTCCATCAACGGGGCCCTTGCCCCCCTTTCCTTCGCCGTCGGCGGGGTTGTCATCGACCTTCTGAACAAGAACCTGTTCATACTCTTCTTCGTCATCTTCGCGGTGTACACGGTCCTGGCCGTTGTCTTCGTGCTCAGCCGGTCGATCAGGCATTTCTACCTCGATTCAGATACCGGTGTCGACCACTGAGATGATCGACGCGTAGGCTTCGCCGAAATAGACGAGGTGCCTTGCCTTGAGACTGTCGAGGGCCGCGCGGACGGACGCCTCGTCCGTCTCCGGATGCCGTTCCCTGATGGCTGACAGAAGGGCGTGAAGGTCGAGGATACGCTCGTTCACCTCCCGAAGGACCGCCGAAGCGATGTTTCCCAGGACGAGCTCCAGAACGGGTTCCCCGTCAAAGAACTCCCTGTAGATGATCCTTCCCTCGTCGTGGCGGATGGTGTACGTGTACGCGTGGTTGTAATAGAAATCGTTTATCTTCGCGAAGGTGTCCCAGAGTGTGTTCCGTGGCGCGGAGAAGTCGAAGAGCGAGAAGCGGTCGATCCCCTCTGTCATTGCTTTCGGAAGGAGATCGAAGATCTCGTTCTCGTTGAATCGTGCCAGTTCATCGGCGGGGACCGTGTCGTGGAAACGGGAATGCCCGGCCAGCCGTAAGGGGATGATGGTGTGGCGGAAGAATTCCCTGTCGTAATAGAACCTGAGGAAGTGAAGGTTGTCCATGCACGTAAGGATATCGACGTCCTCTTCCGAAGGGATACCGCAAATGATGTTCGCCGAGGGAAGCCTGATGCCGCATTTTCGGGCGAACTTGACAAAGAATATGCTGTCCGAGAAGCGCGTCCTCTTTTGCATCTTCGCAAGGAGGTTGTCGGACAGCGATTCATAGCCGAAATGTATCCGTTTGAAACCGGCCCGGGGGAGCTTCTCCATGATCTCTCTCGTGAAACCCTTGTGGATCACTTCGGCGATGAAGTTGATCTCCCTGTGTTCTCTCAGGGATATGAGGCTGTCGAGCATTTTCTCGAGCCTTTCCTGGTCGTTGGCCACGATGTCGTTGTCCATGAAGGCGAAGTAGGGCGTGCGGTGCCTGTCGAGGAGATGACGGATCTCTTCGATCACCCTCGAGGGTTCTTTTTTGCGCGTTCTTGTGCCGTCGGAATATACGCAGAACCTGCAGGCGTTCCAGGTGCATCCTCGTGTCGATTCCAGGGGCAGGATGACCGCCCTGTCGTCCTTGCCGAGCGCCTCGAGGCAGTCAAAGTAGTCAGCATAATCGGCGAAGGTGCCCGAATTCATGTCGAAGAATTCTCCCGTTTCGGTATCCGAGTGCCGGATAGTGCCACCGGCGCGATAGAGGAGTCGGGGAACGGCCGCAAGCCCGGAACTCCCCCCGTCGAGGGCGTGGATGAGATCGACGAGCGGGTATTCGCCCTCGCCCCAGATGGCGAAATCGAAAAGACCACACATCTTCATGACGGCCGCGGCCCGGTCGCGGTTACCCAAACCCCCGATTACGACGTTCGCATCGGCGAAGCGGCGTTTTACGTATCCTGCAAGCACCATCCCGGGGATCCATTGCTCGTACCTGCAGGATATCCCGAAAAGCAGGCTCTCCTTCGGGGAGTAGCGGGAGAGCTCCCGTGCGATCCTCTCATCGAGGATCGCTCTCGTTTCCCCCAGGTAGTCGCTCCTGTCGTTGAGGATATCGCGTTCGGGAAGTTCGGCTTTCACGCAGGCGTTGGCCTTGCTCCGAGCGATATCGTCGCCCTGTTCTTCGGCGATGAGGTAGAGGTATGGCAGAAGGTCGAAATGTATCGTGTCGGTGCTTCTCTGGAAAGAGGGCAGGATCCCGTCGAGGAGAATGTTCCAGTAGACCACGCGGGTC
>MVQQ01000172.1 GCA_002067555.1 Syntrophorhabdus sp. PtaB.Bin184 | reverse complement strand
CCCCTTGCTGGACTTGACGGCGGGCACCGCGCACCCCCCCACGTAAACACCCCCCAGTACCATGGGAAGAATCGACTGACCGTGAAGACCGAACCTGTGCAGGATGCGATCCATGATGAATGCCATGCGCGGCATGTAGCCGCTGTCCTCCAGGATGGCGATTAGTCCGAAGAGAATGAAAAAGATGGGGATGTAGTTCAAAAGCGCGTTCACGCTGTCCGTAAACCAGAGGAAGAAGGACCGGGCGACGGGGATCTCGATAAACCCCGGAGAAGGGGTGAGCATCTCCACCAGATCACGGAGCCGCGCAAGATACGGCCAGGTATATGCTGTGAGCTTATATCCCTGAACGATCGACAGATAGTACAGCAGGTACATCACGGCGACGAGTATGAGAGGTCCCGCAAACCTGTTGCATATGATGCCGTCGATCCTGTCGGAGAAGGGACGTCCGGACAGCACCGGCCTTTTCATGCAGGTCCCGGCCAGAATACCGGCGGCACGGCCTCTCGCCCTCCCGATATATACCTCCGGGGTCTCTCCGCAACTCTCCTCGAAGACCCTTCTGCTCAACCGGGTAAAGTCGATCGCATCTCCCGCATCCCCGCTGGCGCGCTGAAGCAGGTCTTCTGCCTCCGCGTCGCCCTCCATAAGCTTCACCGCCATCCAGCGGAGTGAATACGCGGGCTCCGTCGTTTCCTTGAGGGAGAGCATTCTCTCCAGTTCCTCCAGCGCCGGCTCGAGATCGCCGTAGTCCATCCTCATCACAACTTTTGCCGGAGGTCCGTCACGTCGCGCCTGAATAGCACGCATGAGGTCCGCCCTGCCCTGTCCAGTTTTCATCGACGTCCGGATAACAGGCACACCGAGCGATTTTTCCAGTACCGCGGCATCGATCGTAGTGCCCCGTCTCGTTGCTGCATCGATCATATTCAGATCGACGAGAAGGGGAACTCCCATTTCCAGGAGTTGGAGGGTGAAAGTCAAACCCTTCGTGAGGTTCACGGCATCGATAACGTTAACCACCAGGGACAGATCCGCGCTCAGCAGAAAATCACGAGTGACCCTCTCTTCAGGCGAAGAGGATGTCAGGCCGTAAGTCCCGGGCAGATCCACTATCTCCGCCCTGCGGCCCTCGATTCTGCACCATCCGCTCATCCTGTCCACAGTCACACCGGGCCAGTTGGCAACACTCTGCCGGGCCCCCGTCAGAGCGTTGAATATCGTTGATTTCCCGCAATTGGGCTGGCCCGCCAAGGCAATGAGGATGAGGTCTTCCCTTTTCATTACCCGGGGTCCACCTCTACAAACCTCGCCTCACTGCGCCTGAGGCTGATGAAGCATCCGTCTATCTCCACCTCCATCGGGTCCTTGAGGGGTGCGTTGCGCACCACGCGCAGCATCGTTCCCGGGCAGACACCCATGACAAGCAGGCGCGCACCCACTTTCTCCCTGGTGTCCAGCTTTCTGATCATGCCTTTCCTTCCTGGTTCCATCTGATCAAGAGTCATAATGTCCCTTCCTTCAAAAAAAGCCGACCGGGCAACCGATGACGCACCTCAGGCGCAACCCTCCTTGCGCGTGGGTGCCTCCGGTTGTCCGGTCGGCATCTTGTGCCCGCAAATCTAAAGCCGCGGGGCGATCGTTCGGTCCTAGTCCTGAAACCTCGTCTTTTCCCGCTTTTCGATCTGAACGACCTTCGAATCATGGATGGTGATCACTATCTCGCCGTAGCTTATCTGCTGGATCAACTGGATGACCCTCTCCATGACCGCGGGCCTTATTTTTGTCACGGCCTTCCTTTTCACTATGATATTCTCCATCGCACTTACCCTACCCTCTGGTCCTTGACATCTGCCTTTCCAGCCTGTACTCGATGGGAATGACAATCTCCGCCTTTACGGGAGGTTTGGGGAACGGCTGTATCTCCTTTATGGTGGTCACGGCGTTCTCGTCAAGAACCTTGTGCCCCGAGCTCTTTATGACCCTGATATTCTCAACCTTACCACCCTCGCAGATAACGAAAGAGACCGTCAGATGGCCTGACCATCCCATCTTCCGCGCAACAGAGGGGTAATTGAGATTCTTGAGTATAAGGTCCCGTATGAAGGCGAAATGCCTCTTGAGATAAGCCGCCTTTCCCGACCCCTGTCCTCCACCGGACCCTCCCCCTGCTCCTGAACCGCCGCCGCCCGCGCCCGCCGAGCCCGATGGCGATCCATCGCCGGTACCAGCGGCCGACACCCCGTTGCCCGCCCGCATATCGTCGGAAACGACCTCGGAAAAGCTGTTGGACACGGGTCCTGCGTTCTCCATCGGCTTTTCAGCCCTGATGTCCCGCACCGCACTATCGGCCCGGGCAGGTCTCTTTGCCGTGGTCTTCCTCGACGGTTCCGGCTTTTTGATCTTCTCCTCCGAGACCTGGCCCGGTCCCCCTCCACCACTTCCCATAGCGAATTGGCCATCGAGGACAACGGTGAGCATCTCCTGC
>MVQQ01000171.1 GCA_002067555.1 Syntrophorhabdus sp. PtaB.Bin184 | reverse complement strand
CATAGAATGCCCCAGGATTGATTTTTAGGACCCGCCCCTATATAAAACCCACCTCAAAACTGCCCCACTCCGGATCTGCTCCATGCCTCCGGGTCAGGGATCTCCCTTGACGGCGCCGAGCAGAAAGGAAAGGCTTGTAAAATGTCAATTTACAAAGAGAGACAGTCTTCTTACGTTTAAGTCCGTATTTTTCTTGCACGAACGATTCTTGCCGTGATAGAAAAAAACTAGAAAAGTCAGATTTTGCCCCCCTTGAACCCTCCGTCTTTTGGGGTAATCGTTTCCCTGCGGGGTGCCGGTAGTTATTAGTTGCGTACTACATCAGAGGAACACAGGGGGAGCGATCCATGGGCAGAGATATGCCAAGAATACGGTGGTACAGAGCAAGAGGACCCGAACGGACAATAGGTTTCACTGTCCTTCTATTTCTTCTCAGCCTGCTTGTCATCTCGCCCTGCAACGCCACTGTCCTCTACGGTCCTATCACCAACCCTGAGAACCACCACGACTACTATCTGCTCTCCGCCAATACCTGGAGTGACGCAGAGGCTGAAGCAGTCTCTTTAGGCGGCCACCTCGCCACCATCCGCAATGCCTATGAGAACCAGTGGATCTATGATACCTTCTCCTCCTTCGGCGGGACAAAACGTCTGCTTTGGATCGGTCTTAATGACGTCGCGCATACAGGCACCTTCCGGTGGGTATCAGGCGAACCTGTCACCTACCTCAACTTCTCTCCCGACGAACCGAGCTTTTTTAGCGAGGAACACTACGTCTACATGTATCCAGCGGATGTACCCGATGATGGACTAAGACGTTACCCCGGTACCTGGAACAACTACGCCGACGTGGCTACTGAGGTCGTATTAGAAACGACCTATGATGTCTATGCCGTAGCCGAAGTGGGACCGTCAGGACCGATTGTCACCTGGATTGGTGGCACGACCGGCACCTGGAGCGATGCCCCTTCGTGGTCTCCGTCTCCTCCCACATCGAACTCCGTCGTCGTCGTGCCCTTCGGCACCACCATCACGATAGATGTTCCGGGCGCCCAGGTGGGCAACGTCACCTTGGCATCAGGGAGCACCTTGGTCGTCTCGCCCGGTTCTGATGTCAACATCACGGGTGAGGCCATCAACAACGGCACCATGATCCTCTCCGGGGATGTCACAAGCTACGGCTCGGGCAACGCCTTTGTCCAGAACGGCACCCTGACCATCAACCCGAATGTAGCCTTAAGAGGCTTTGACACAGGTGGTAGCGACTACGCCTTTGTCCAGACAGGCGGGGCAACCATCGTAGCCGGCACCCTCGATTTTGACCATGGTTTCATTTACATCCAGGGCGGGACAGTCAACGTCAACAACGAAGCAGCCTTAAGAGGCTTTGATACAGGCGGCTCTGACCTTGCTTACATCCAGACGGATGGCACTGTCACCATCGACGGGACCCTGGAGACCACCAACGCAGGGTTGGAGGGAGGGACGTTAGGGGGCGGCGGCACGCTGTCGGGTAACCTTTTCGCTGATGGCGGCACCCTCTTCCCCGGATCGAGTCCCGGCACCTTCACCATCACCGGCAACTACACCCAGACCGGTACCACCCTTGCCATCGAGATCCAGGGCACGGGAGCATCCGAGTATGACAGGCTGGTCGTGACGGGTGCGGCTCAACTGGGCGGGACGCTCACCGTTACCCTCTTAAACGGGTTTATGCCTTCCCCCGGTGATTCCTTCACCATCATGACCTACGCCTCCCATACGGGTACATTCTCCACCACCAACCTGCCTGCCCTTACGGATGGGAGCTGGCTCATCTCCTACAACAACACCTCGGTGGTCCTCTCGGTACGGGGTTCTGGTGGAGGCGGCTCCGGACACTGTTTTATTGCAACGGCTGCCTTTGGCTCCTATCTCCACCCCTATGTCCAGATACTTCGGAATTTCAGGGATGTCTTTCTTCTCACCACCCGACCGGGCCGCGCCTTTGTCTCCTGGTACTACCGTATCTCTCCTCCTCTGGCTGAGATGATCTTCCGGAATGCCATGGCACGTGGCGCTGTTCGTATTGCACTTCTACCGCTTATCGCCTTCGGAGGGCTTTCTTTAAGCGTCGGTTTCTTGCCTGCACTTGTGGTGGTGCTTGCGGTACTGATCGTTGGTTTATTGGGTATGAGAAGGCTCATGCGCAGTGCTCAGGACAGAGCCCAGTTCTGACGAGCATCATCTAAATATCAGGGTGGGTGGACAGATTTTCGTGGTAATCATTACCAGTGTGGCGCGAGTCACAGGCTTGCTTTGTAGATGTACATCGCCGATTTTGGTTTCGACGAAATACTCTTGTAGGTTGATGCCTACCGGTATCCGCGGTCTCCTTCCTGAGATGCTATATCCAGTTAATCTGCTGTTAATCGTTTTTCGAGCGGTAATCGATGGCTTATCGCTTATCACTTGAAGGAAGGCCACCGTCAACGAGCATATTGCCTGCGACGCAAAGGGCGTCGTCTTTATGCGTGCTGTAAAGCTTTGCCACGTATTCACGCGAGCCCGAATCGCGATGCACCTTGACCTTGTATGGTGAGCGCGTCTGCTCGTAAATTACTTTAGACATTCAATCCCCTTACACAATATTTCACGGCCGTCTGAAGACGAGCCGGTGAAACCTGTTCGGCATGCCCCCTCAATCCCGACATCCATCGCATGCTCCTTGAATTTGGCATAGCGAAGCTTCCCGATCCCTTTGTCCGTAATCTTCAGTTGAGCCGCCGTTTCGCCACAAGGCAAACCACCCTTATGTACGGAGGGTCAATGGCAATTCTATGGCACCCCCCCCAGATGGGGAGGTTGACATGATCGCGAAAAAGCATTCTTCTATTTGGTTACTCGGCGGCCCTGTTTGTAAGCGAGTATGGGGGGTAATAGTTTTGTTGCCGAAGAACCTCGCCAACGCACTGCTTGAATTGATCGGATCTATTCACGCCTGTTCCGAACGAGACCAACTGATTGGGCTTCTTGAAGAAGCAAAAAGGATAGTTACGTGCGAGTTCGCCGTGGACGGATTTGCGGTGGTCGATAGCCAGGGCGAGATCGAGCATGTAGGAGAACTGATCAGCGCCGGTTACCCGACGGAGTGGCTTGATCGGTATGTGCAAGAGCGATTCTATAGGGTCGATCCTATTGTGACGGAGGGTAGCCGCACCCCCGGGAGCACTGTGTACTGGACGGACACGTACAAACGGGCATGGAATAGGTCCGTCCAAGAGTTTGTTTTATTATCCAGCGACATTGGCCTGAGAGAAGGTTACTCGTGCGTCATGAGGTCGCCGGACAACCACACAATATTGGTTATTTCCTTTGCAGGTCGAAAAGTCAGCCGCAATTCGCGAACAGAGACTATTGTGCGCCATGTTGCCCCGCATCTGCATTCCGCCATGACCCGCATTCACAAGGCCGGAACGGTCCGTCGAGAGATTTCGAACATAAAGCTGACGCATAGAGAGACGGAAGTGCTGAAATGGATGAAAGAAGGCAAAAGCAGGTGGGAAATATCTGTCATTCTCTCCATAGGCCAGGAGACCGTCAAGTTTCACACCGAAAACATTCTTGCGAAGCTGAAGGCGGTAAATAGAGCACAAGCCGTCGCGATAGCGATGGAATACGGCCTACTCAAGCCTTGAGATGGAGGAAGAGAGGGCCGTGCGCTCTTACCGCTATGTTTGCTCCTTATACTTCAGTCGACCGCCCTTGGAAGCGTTGCATGGCATTCAGGGCTGCCTGCAACTGCCTGGCTCCTTCCTGATCGTTGCGCGACAGCGCACCCTTGATCCCGTCCAACGCCTTCTGCACGAAGTTGACGCGCTCACGGTCATCGAGCGTAACGGAAGAGCCCTGACCACCTCGAACCGGGATCTTAAGAGTCATCGCAAGGAAGGGTGAGCTTTCCTCGAACGACATTTCTCCGCTGCCGATCTTGCTGTTCATCCAGTCGAACAGCTCTTTGCGTGTCATGTGAGTGAAGTCGGATTGCTTCACGCCGGAGCCTCCGGCCTTAGCAGTATCGACCGTGGCCGCTGTCAACGCGACAGAGAACGACGGGGAGCCGGCGCGGGTTACGCTAACGGTCCGGACTGGCCGGCCGATGTATGTGCAGCTGGTTTCTGTACTAATCTTCATCGAGTCCTCCTGTCGTACATGCCGGTGAAAGGGCAGGTATTCCAAAACTCATGCCACGGACACCGTTGCGTTTCTCCCGAGAGTTTTGGAGTACGCCGGTCGCGCCTGTCCCCGAGATAGGGGAATTGTTTTCCGATCCCGGAATCTTTTTCCATGTCGCTGACAACGGGATGTCTCATAAGATACACTACCAGCCGTTCTTGATTTTGTCCGAAGCCGCTAAGGCACTGGCACGTGGTTTGCTTCATATTTAAACCAAACAAATAAACCGATTGGAGGGGGAAAAATGAACATTAATTCGATCAATTCTTACGGATCTTTTTGGGCGACTCTCGGCGCGACTAGAACAGCCAACTCGAATACCGCTACCCGATCAACAAAAGAAGAGTCTCCGGCCTACAATGTGAGCCTTAGCGACGCGTCGAAGATACCCCAGTGCCCCTCGAAGCTGCAATGTTCGGGGGATTGGCTGACGGAAGAAGATAAATCCATGATCGCAAAGATGAAGGATTATGCAGCGAAGAACGGCATGGATACAAAAGACATCGATGCATTGACTCTTCAATTTTCGATGGATAAAGCCCTCGCATCTCTTTCCGGTCTCGAAGTGCCGACCCTGGGCAAGGAATATCTGAGCAAGCTTCTCCAAAACACGAGCGGGTCGGCGAATACTGAAGGGTCTGCGATCAGGGCGCTGGATAGAGGCTCGATCGAGAAGCTTTTAGCACACTACGATGAAATTGTAGAAACGGCGTGAATCATCAATCACAGGGCGTCGAATCGTGTCAACTCTGAGGCTCCCTTTCTTTTAAAGGGAGCCTCAGAATCTCATACTACGGATACCAGCTCACGATCACCGTATCTGACTGGCCATAGGTGGGTGGATTTAACATGCCTGTGCCGGTATAGCCGAACCATATCTCAAAATCCATATCTGCCGGCAAAGTATTGAACGCTGTGCTTGTGCCCGATCCCCAGGAGCTTATGTCGATATAGTAGAAATTCCCGCCTGATACATAGCCCAACCAAACCAGCAGCCCATCATACCGGTTAGTCACACCCCACTGCCACGCGACTTGGCTGATTAGGGAACCCGGCGGTACGTATATGCTTCCTCTGCTAAAGGTGGTCTTGTACCACCAGTTTCTTTGATAGAGTGTAGGCCCTACCTCGACATCACTCCAAGCCCCCGCACGTTGTACAAGACTTGCCGGCAACTCTATCGACTGAGCCCTGGCCCGATCCATTGGGATCATTTTCAGTTGGTCCAGAGGTATCGTTGCAGTCCCGCTTTCCGACGATGCCAACCCGGGCACTGCAAGGGACATGAACGAAAGCACTGCGACCACGAAGCACAATGTTCTGATGGTTTTCATTGTTCCTCCTCTTTTCCGGGATTCTTGAAGCCGTTGATTCATCTCATGACTTGCAGGACCATAAGGCATCACCCCCTTTGTCCTACACAAGCGGCGTAGCCGGTGCGTTGGCAACCTATAGGCTCGCAGGATCAATCCGCTTACATTCTTGCTTGTTCTCGGGGGTGTTGTCAGCTCCCCGTATGGGGGGCAAGGATATTGTTGGTTGTCGCTATAGAATGAAATGATTCTTGCTGACGTGGTGGCAGTCAGGATGGAACAAGTCATTGGAACAGCTTCAATGCGCAGTTTAGGTAGCCGGTTGTGAATATGCGGGGTACCAGCTCGCGCCGATCTGCGCCGGCTCCAGGAATAGGAGTGATGGAATGGAAACAAAAACAAAAGGCAGGATCACAGCGATCCTGCCTTTTGTTTTTAGTGTCGGAAAACCCTGCTGCTTGGTTCTCCTGAATCCAGCTGCTCCGACAACACCGAGCCCGAGAAGCAGTAGTGTAGCGGGCTCCGGAACCGGAGAAGAAGGGCTGCCCCCATACAATTGGAACGATTCAGAAGCGAACGAGTGGGTAACGTTATACGGATTACGGGAAATCGCTAACGAAGGCCCGTTGTTGACGTCCCAGGCAGGGGCATTATTGCCCGCCCCGTGCTTCCTGGTGTGCCGATTGTCGACGCTGGTGTGATTGCAGGATTTTTGGTTTCCGGTGCGCCATTTTCCGTTGCCTTGCGGTTCTTTTACACGTGTTCGCGGACATCTGCGCGATATCCTTCCCATCCGAACACCGCATTTTATCTTTCCTCCACTCCTTCGTGAATGATATTCCTATCATGTCACAACTGGGGCCATATTTTACCCGGATTCATGATGTTGTTGGGGTCCATAAACGTTTTTACTTTTTTCATCAATTCAAATACTTCTGGGTCAATTGTCTTGCTGAAGGCCTTCGCTTTTTCAAGGCCTATTCCATGTTCGCCGGAAATCACGCCTCCCAGGGCCACCGCGACATCAAAGATCTCATCCATTGCAGATGCCGCGCGCCCATAGTGTTCCTTGTTGCTAATGTCGGTGAGGATTGAGGGATGTAAGTTCCCATCGCCGGCATGTCCCAACATCACGATTTCCACGTCGTATTTCTTTGACAGCTCTCTGCATTTGTTTATGAGCGCAGGTATTTGGCCACGCGGCACAGTCACGTCTTCAGCCATCACCGTTGCAGCGGCTCCGAAAACAGCAGCAAACCCGGCTCGTCGGCCTGCCCAATACCTGCCCGCCTCGTTCTCATCTTTTGCGGCCCTCACTTCTCTCGCCCCATGTTTTGTCGCAACTTCGACGATCGTCTTTGTCTCAACTTCGACTGCCTCCGGCGGCCCGTCGACCTCAAAGATAAGCACTGCATCAGCGTCACGTGGTAGGCCGACTTGCATCATGTCTTCGAAACGGTTGATCACCCAATTGTCGATGAGTTCGATTTTGCCCGGGATGACTCCATTTTCGAGGACTCGGTAAACGTTCTCTCCAGCAACGGCCACATCATCGTACACGGCAAGAATCGTTTTCCTGTCAGCCGGCAGCCAGTTTATCTTGACAATCGCTTTTGTGATCACTCCAAGCGTCCCTTCTGAACTGACAAAGAGGGAAAGCAAGTCATAGCCAGCCCCGCAACATAGCGCTTTCCCTCCAAGAGTGATCAACTCGCCCGTAGGCAGAACTACATCTATGCCCCGAACGTACTGTTTCGTCACGCCGTACTTCACGCACGCTGGCCCACCGGCGTTCTCGGCAATTACACCACCGATAGTCGCACTCAAAAAACTTTGGGGATCGGGAGGAAAGAAAAAGCCCTCCTTGGCGAGTCTGTTATTAAGATTCATAAGTACGACGCCGGGTTCTACCACGGCCACCATGGCTGTTCTATCGACTTCGAGGATGTTGTCCATGCGGGTTGTGCAGAGAACGATACCGCCCTGAATGGGGACTGGTCCCCCGCTCAGACACGATCCGCCGCCGCGCGGAGTTACGGGTATCTTTTCAGTATTAGCAATCCTTACAACCATAGCGATTTCTTCCGCACTTTTGGGGAACAGCACGACGTCGGGTTGGTGCATCCAGGTGGTGGTCCCATCGTAGGAGTAAGCCTTTAGGCTTTCCTCAGAGGTGAGGATGTTCCCACTGCCAACTATTTTACTGAATTCTTCGATCAAGGTTCTCTCAATCATGACACTCCCCCGATATTTGATTTAGGAGACCCGCTTGTATTCTCGCTTTGGGAGCAGAACTCGCTCGATGCAACGAGTAGCCGTGCTCATGATCCTCACTTGTCCGCAATGCGTGCGCGACGTACTCTCTCTCAGCATCATCCTTATCGTAAAGAAAAGCGATTGTCGCCGCAATCACTCATGTGAGTGACTAGCCTGATTGAAAACCTCAGATTATGCCCCGGGTGATGGCCCAAACCGCAGCCTCCGTGCGGTCTGTGGTGTCTGTTTTGAAGAAGATGTTCTTTGCGTGGGTCTTCATTGTCTCCAGACTTATGCCGAGGATGCGGGCAATCTCCTTGTTCGAGAATCCTCGTGCGATAAGGCTCAGTACTTCCTTCTCTCGAACGGTCAGCACGCTTTCTTCCGGATGCGTCGGTATCTGTGAAAAGCGATTGAGCGAGGGCGCCGAGAAATCCTTGAGTATTCTTTCAAGTGATTCGATGTGCCGTGAGCGTTTTTCCTCTTCCTTCTTTCTCTCCGTGATAGGGATAAGGATTTCAAAGAGATATTCAACAAGACCGTGCTGGTCAAGGATAGGGTACGCCCGCACTTCTGCGTATTTGCGTTCTTCGTGCGGTATATCCACCCACCTTTCCATGACAAGCGGTTGCTTTGAATCAGCGACAATGTCAAGTAAGCAGATCGGGCAAGGGCTTCTTCTCCGACGGAATGCCTGATAGCACGGTTTTCCGATCAATTCTTCTACGGGTCGTTGGACGCTCAATGCCATTCCCCGGTTTGCCCACACGACGGTACGGTCCTTGAACAGCAGGGTTATCGAGAGATCCGCGACAGTGTCAAACAAAGTCGTCATGACTTTGAAAATGATGTCGGAAGGCAAGGTTCTCTGCTTCATAGGTTCTTCCTAATCCAAGAGAGACATAGCACTATTGACAAAAAGGCGCCGGCGGATCGCTCCGTTCTCGCTCTTCGGAGGAAATCGGGACACCGTCAACGGGACCACTGCCGGCGGCGCAAGGACCGTCGCCCCCCCGGTTCCTTTCTCCGTGATGTTCAGTTGATTTGCCGTTTTGCCGCAGGGCAAAACCCGGGCGTACGTGGGATTTCTTCGGATTCTCAGTTACATGTTCCTGCGTTGTCAAGGCTATGAAATGATTCATCGATGCCCCGTGTGCAATGGACTTGATTCTATCCAAGGACAGCAAGGCCCTTGCGATCAATGATGTCAAGAAGGCGCTGTGCAGGTCCGCCCGGTTCTTTCTGACCCTGTTCCCACTGTTGCACCGTAGTCTTGCCGATACCGAGAAGGGCAGCGAAAACAGCCTGGCTAACATGGTTGGCCTTCCGGATACGGCGAATATCTTCCGGTCGAAAGGGACGCATCGAGGGCAAACAAAGCGCTTCCACCTGGCGCATGGTAATCTCTTTCATGGCGCCGATTTTAAACAGGCCTTGAGCCATTTCGTGAGCAATGTCGAGAATCTCGCTCATTGTAGGGCACCTCCTGCACCAAAGCCCGGGAGAGAAGCTACTGAGGCTGGTCTTCGATCTTCGAAATAGAGGATTCGGGAGCAATGCTTAGCCAGTTTCTTCCCTTGTGGACATATTGGCCCTGTCGTTCTTGGCGGAGATCCACAAAGAGATGATCCAGCCATCATCGGGTCTCTTATGTCCGACAACAAAGCGGTCTCCCCTACTCTTGCCTTTGCTGAGACGCGGCAATCGCTTCTTGTACAGGCAACAGATAAGATTCTCCCCGGCGTGGCGGCGGAGAGAATCTTATCGGGATCGCAGAGAACATTATCGGAAATCCCTTCGCCGGTCATCCATGGGTAAAACGATTTCTCTTTGAAAACGCGCACGCTAGGCAGAAAGTATACCACCAAGTGAGACATTTCGCAAGATCCTTTCCTGGGGGAGGAAGCACGAGCTTACGGAGAACCGGTAGACTACCATTTCGTCAAGGGTATCGAGCATCCTGACATACTGTTGATCTCATAGGAAAGTATGAAGCGCGCGCTATGCACGGATACGAAGTCCGCGCTTGGCAATACACACCAACGACAGATCTTGGTTGTCCTTAAGGTGAGGAAAGAAGCAGTGAAATCTCATGCGGAAAACCTTCTCTCGAAGCTGAAGGCGGCAAATAGAACGGAAGCTGTGGCGAAGCCGATGAAATACGGTCTGTGACGGTTAACGATTCGCAAAAGGGAACCGTTGTGCTCTCCCGAGAGACATTCTGCATGGGCTTTTGGTTCTTGCCGCCAGTTCGGCTAATTTCTGGTAGCATGCAAAAAAGGCCCCGGGATCCGGGGCCTTAAAACAGAATTCTTTCCGTTCACTCGCGGGTGTAGTTGAGAGGGATGCTTACGTCCCCGGCCTTTTCCACGACCCTCGGGTCCGCCTTGCCGTTCTTGTGGACCACGTGGTCGATATCGGTAATGGGAAGCCGCAAGAATATCCCCGGCACGTACTGCGGCGAGACCTCCGCCGGGAGAGGCGTTACAGCGTAGATAGTGTCCCCGATCTTCCTTCTCCCTTCGTAGTTTGCCGGGGCCACCTGGTACGAATGGCCGAGACAGTAGACCTCGTTGTTCAGGTGGCTCTTCAGCCATTTCGGACAACGGGGCGGCGGGGGAAGAGCCTGGTAGTCCCCGATGATCGCCCGGGGATGGACGAAGAACATGAGGGACCACCTGCTCAGCTTTTCGATCGGGAAGTCAACCGGCACTTTCTTCGAGGCCCCGAACCGTCTCACCTCCTCAATGAAATCGGAAGGGTACGGATAGTATTCCTTCCCGACCCAGAAAAGGAGATGATTCGCGCCATTCTTCCCAATAATTATGGGGACCCGGAACTTTTCGCCCCCATAGAACTCGGGAGGGTCTATGAGGTATTCCTCGAGGGGTACGCCGTGGGCGGACAGCTTCGTACATATGTACAGGCCACCGGGTTTTCTACTGCCGCATCCCCGTATCATGTGGCACCTCCGAGCGTCCGGTACCGGTCTATGAGCATGACCGCCTCCCGGAGAAGAGTAGTGTCGTTCGTGCTTTCTTCGATGACGGAACAGAGCTTCGCCCGCGCTTCCTGCAGGGGGTCTCGCTCGATCTCGGGCACCACGAACAGGCTGTCGTCTCCGAGCAGGGTATCGAGCTTGAATGACCTGCAGTCCTTCTCGACCTTGTCGAGGGTGAGCTTTTCCTCTCTCAGCAGCGCCTTTTGTTTCTTTTTCGGGAGCGATGAGATCCGGAGGGCCGTGCTCACCCGCAGCCTGCCCTTCTTCAGCATATCGAAGAACTCAGGGATGAGACGGATAAGCTTGAGCCGCTGCCGGACATGGACGACCGGGACGGAAAGCTTTCTGGCCGCCTCCTCCGCAGTCCAATGGTAATAGGACATGACCCTCAAAATCCTTTGGGCTTCGTCCGCGGGGTTGGGTCCCCTGTTCATGTTCTCCGCGATGGCGTAGATGTCCAGAAGCGAGTCCGGGGCTCCTTTCCGAAAGACCGTGGCCGCTATGGCCTCTATGCCCCTCTTCTTGGCAGAAAGGATGCGCCTCTTGCCCGCGTGGACCTTGTACCTGCCGTCGCCGTTCTCGACGAGCATCACTGGCTGAAGAACGACGCCAAGGTTGTTCACCGACTCGGAAAGACTCTTGAAAAAGGCCTCTTCGATCTCGAAGTCGAGGATAATCTTGTCCAAGGGCACCGTCTCCAGGGAGCACGGAGGCGGGACCGCTATGAGCATCCCTTTCCCCGTGTGTTCCTCTTCCTTGATTACTTCGTTCGAATTGGACGGGCAGCCGGTGCAAGTGAATCCCTTGGCTTTGTTTATCAGCGATACCCGGCCCACACAATCCTCGTAATGAGCACATTGGTAATCCCTGTCCTGTGGTCCGTCCGGCACGTTATACAGAATGACCGGCCGGCATAGATCATCGTGTGCGGCGCGTGCCGCAGTGCTTTTCATGGTAATCCTCCGATGGTTGGAAAAGTGTTGTTGTGTGTTGACTAGAAAAGGGCGAGCTGGACCTTCCTGCCCGCCGCAACGGTATCGAGGTCGGCCGCGTTGATCTCCACGACGGACCGCGACTTTTTCTTACCGTCGATGAACGACACCTTTATGGTGACGTTGCCCTGGACCGTCGTGCGGCTGGACGATCCCGCCTTCTTCTCATAAAAGATATTCTCTGTTCCCCTGACGCCGAGCTGCGCCTCGATCTCCCTCTTTCTGAAATTGGCCCAGGCCTTTTCCGCTCCCGTGTAGTCACCTCCCTCGATGAGTGCCTTACCGAGTTCCTGCATAATGGATCCACCAGACGAGGCGTAATCGGCGAGCCCTTCGGGGAGTTCCCCTTCCACCATGAGCGCCGCTTCGAGCTTCTTGGCGACGAGGGAAAGAGCCATCTCTTGCATGGTGTTACGGTAGACCGCGAAATAGACCCGGACAGGGACGGTTTGGCCGATGCGCCAGGACCTTCGTGCCGCCTGTCTCAGAGTGAAGATATTGTACCCAGTCTGGTACGAATAGATCGTCGGGTAGTCGTAGAGATCGAGACCTGTCTTTACGAGCTCGGCGTTGGTAAGCAGGACATCGATCCCTGGCGAGTGTTTCCTCACCCATTCTTCCCGGCGTTTTGGGGGAACGGACGATTCGAGCACACCGACCCTGACCTTCTCCTCTTCGAGTATGTTCTTCAGGCGGGGCCTGATATCCCTGCTATTGGTGAACGTGAGATAGCAGAGCACCTTTCGCCCCTCTTCCCGTTCCTTCCTCACGATATCCATGAAATCCTTTTCTTTCGGCAGGAACTCGCCGGGGGCCAGAGTGAGAATGGGCGCCTCGATTTCCGCCAATATGCCCCCCGCCTTCCTGTTCCTGATCGCGATGTTTTCGGGGAAATGGACGCAGGAATCCGGGTAGGACAAGAGCGCCTGCAGCATCGCTCCGAGCGCCTTTGTCTTGTAAGCCTTCACGGCCTTTTTGAGACGTTCCTGGAGATCGCCGTATTCGTCGGCCTGTCGCTTGTCCATCGTATACGAGAGGACATTCTCCTCATAAGGAGGCAGACCGTCGATGACATCTGCGAGGCGGATGAAGACGGTCTTGTCGAGCAGGTACTTGCCTATGGCGACAGGTGAGACACCCGGTCTTCTCCGGACCATCTCCGCTTTTTTCTTTCCCCTGCCGTAGACGTTATCCTCTTCATCCAGCTTCCTGACCGTTTCGATGGTGCCGTAGGTGGAGAGGAACTTGTTTGCGTCCTCGTGGTTGAAACCGTCTGCCTTGAGCCTCACCGGGTCCATGCGGAAGAGAAGATGAAAGAGATCGTCAGCGTAGCCTGAGTTCAACGTGCCCGTGAGACACAGGGCGAATCGCGAACTGCTCAGAAGAGCGCCCATGGCCCGGCCCTGCAAGGTACCCTCGGCCTTGAAGTCCTGTATCTCGTCAATGATGACCATGTTGTAGAAGCCTTTGAGGTACTTCTTGATGTACTCGGCTGGCGCGAACCTTCTGAGAGACCTGTCCGCCTGCCAGAGGGGGTTGTTGCACGCCTCGCACTGCACCTTTTTCTTGCCGATCTCCGCGAAGGTCAGGTACTCGTCATTTTTCATGGCGATTCTGCCGCAATGGGGACAATGGGGGAGGAGACTGCGCTTGGTCGTGACCGCTGCCGCCCGCCAGGCATAGGACAGCTTGGCTTTTTCCTTGGAGATCACGTGGAGTTCGTGAACCCGGGGCTCGCTCCGCTCGTACCGGAACGCATGGAGCAACGAGATCACGTTCTTTACCGTGAGGTCGACGGTGTGGACATCGGGAATGGTGTTTTGCGCCTCCCGTATCCACTTCTCCACGAGGTGCGTGGGGCAGACGACGAGGGTTCGCATCGGTGGGGCGTTGCCTGCGGTTGCGAGAGAAACCAGACTTTTGCCCGTTCCCATCTCCCCGCACACGAAGAGGTGCCTCCGACCCTCCCGGTAGAGCGCTTTGGATATACCCTTGATGACTTCCGCCTGCACGGGGAAGGGTTTGCGCAGGAGCGCGACCATCTTGCGCCCGTATTGTTCCACCCCTTCGGGACGAAGGGGATTGTACACGGGGGTGAGGTTTGTCTCGATCTTCTCACCCAGGCGCGCCCCGTGCCGTTCGAGGAAGTCTTTCAGTGTGACGACGTTCTCTCCCTCCATCATGGGGCCTCGTGGAGAGTCGGACAGCGTTTCTGCACTATTGCCGGAAGCCATTTCAGATACTGCTGTTCGGACCTGGGGAGTTTTTGAAGGAAGTGAAGGACTTCTTTAGGCGACTTCCTCGTGAGCCTAATAAGCTCGCGTTTTGCTTCTTTTCCATCCTGCATCCTGCCGATAAGGGCAGAGAGGTACTTTGTTGCAACGTCCATAGAAACCTCCTTGGGGAGTGGTAGGATCGCCTGGGATTTCAGGCGTTGATAATCCCTGCCGGGTAAGGGCAAGTGTAGGGAAGCCGTAGAGCCGAACGGCCTGCGGCTGTCTTCGTGGACCTAATGAAAATACTGGATAGTTATCTGGGTATTACCTGAAAAAAAAGGGCAGCCCCAATCAAGGGCTGCCCTTTCAGTCGTCTTTAGTGTCTGTCACATGATGCCGTTCTTTCTCAGAGACGTGTAGCCCGACCCATCGCCAACAATGATGTGGTCTTGCAACTCGATGCCGAGGATGTAGCCGGCTTCGCGAAGCCTCTTCGTCAAGGCGAGATCGTCATCCGAAGGATGCAGGTCACCCGATGGATGGTTGTGTACGAAGATGATCCCGGATACCACGCCTTTCATGATCGCAAACCTGAATACCTCCCTCGGGTGCACAAGGGAGGCGTTGAGCGTCCCCATGGACACGAGTTCGGCGTAAACGATGACGTTCCTCGAGTTCAGGCCCACTACCCAGCATTTCTCCTTCGTCCGGTCTATCTCGCACGATCTCTTCTGAATTGCGTGAAATATCTCCGCTATCTGGTCGGGTTCGGTGATCGCCTTCTTTCTTCGCACTTTCAGCTCCATATGCCCTCCCGGAAGGCACTCATGCAGCCAGAAGTTCTACGGAGATGATCTCTCCGCTCGTCTTGGTGATTTTCATTGATCGCTCGGACTCGTTGATCTCGATGGCCCGCACCTCGTGAGGAGAAATGCCTGTGACCCTCATGCCATCGAGAAGGTCCGATAACGGGTACCTGCCCGTGATGCTCATGACTTCCGCGGAAATGAGGCGTGCGAACGAGTCCCGTTGTGTGTCGTAGGTGTCGCCCTCTTCGTGGTAGATCGTCATGTCGAAAACCGCATCGTCGACGGCAAAGAAGTCCTCGGGTCCGTTCGTATAGTAGATGTCGCCTTCGGCCCTTCCCTCGATTATCGAGACGATCTTGATCTCCTTGCCCTCGCACTCGATTGCGGACCTATGCCACCCGTAGTCGAGCCGGTTCGTATCACGGGATGTGACGCGTACCGGCACTAACCTGTCTTCCCTTTGCAGCCACGAAGGCCGATGTCTGGGAAGGCCGATCCTCGTGATCGTCCAGGGGGGCAGGATCGGTTTGGGCGTATCCAGCAACGATTCCTCGTCGTCCCAAACAAGGCTGCCGTTGACCGTGAGGAAG
>MVQQ01000170.1 GCA_002067555.1 Syntrophorhabdus sp. PtaB.Bin184 | reverse complement strand
CGCGGCGAGCCGGTCGAAGAAGGCGCGAGGGGCGCTCACGGCGCGAGCATAGGGGGAAGCCGCCGGGGGGTCAAGGCGGGCACCGGGATGCGCGGCGCGGGAGCGAGTCCGCGCCGCCGCTGCATCGCTTGCCACGCCCGCGCGGCTCCGATACTATCGGCGAATCCGTCACCACGTCGTCCACGCGATCGCGATGCGAAGGAGAAGCGCATGGCTACGCTCGACCCGAAGACCATGAAGGACTGGCAGATCGCCGAGGCCGCGGAGGCCACGATGAAGCCGGTGAAGAAGCTCGCCGCCGAGCTCGGCATCGCCGATTCGGAGCTGCTGCCCTACGGCCACCACGTCGCCAAGCTCGACTACATGGCGATCCTGGAGCGCCTGAAGAGCCGGCCCGACGGCAAGTACGTGGAGGTGACGGCCATCACGCCGACGCCGCTCGGCGAGGGCAAGTCCACCACGACCATGGGCCTCGTCGAGGGCCTGGGACGGCTCGGCAAGCGGGTGTCCGGCGCCATCCGGCAGCCCTCGGGCGGGCCGACGTTCAACATCAAGGGATCGGCCGCCGGCGGCGGGCTGGCCCAGTGCATCCCGCTCACCGAATTCTCCCTCGGGCTGACCGGCGACATCGACGCGATCACCAATGCGCACAACCTCGCGATGGTGGCGGTCACGAGCCGGCTGCAGCACGAGTTCATCAACACCGACAAGTTCCTCGCCAACCGAAGGCTGAAGCGCCTGGACATCGACCCGAAGCGGGAGGGCCGATGTCTTCATCCCGTGTTTCACGGCGTTCTCCACGATGGGTTGCACGAGCAGTTCGGGAACCATGGTGTCCCCTATCTCCCCGGGCATGCTGACGGAAACATCCAGATCCTCCTCGAACCGGACCTTCTCCAGACTGAGATAGCTCTCGATCGTGCTCATTTCCCTTTTGAGCGGCGTAAGTCCCGATTCCCGTGATGATAAGGTGGAGCGCAGGTACCGGGAGAGTTGTTGCACCAGTTCGGTGATGCGGCCCGGATCCGTCCTGGAAAGGGCATCCAGGGAATTGAGAACATTGAACAGGAAATGGGGATTGATCTGGTACCTCAATGTCTCCAGCTGGGCCTCAACGAACCTTCGCTGTGCCTCCTCAGCCCTGTGGCGCTCCTCTTCAACCTCTTTCCTTTCGGTAATGTCATTGAGCAAACCCTGGACCCTGATCAACGCCCCTGCCCGGTCGCGGTCCGCCCTGGCGTCTATAATCCCCGTTCTTGTTGTCCCGTCGCGCCTGACAAGCTCGACTTCGAGACCCCTGACGCTACCCGATCCCCGCAATTCCCCGAGAAGAAGCAAACCGGCATCTGTGCCGCAATAATCCGCGATGTTGTTTCCCATCACCTCTGCCGGGCCCTCGCAACCTACCAGACGGGCAAAGGCCGGGTTCACATTCAGGAGACGGCCGACGGGATCCATGATGAATATCCCTTCCACCGCGTTCTCAAAGATACCCCTGTACAGGCGTTCCGCCTCTTCAAGTGCCGCGTGGCTCTCCTCAAGGCTGTCGGCCATGGCATTGAGCCCTCTTCCCAGAAAGGCGACCTCATCTGTACCCCTGACCTCCACGCGCCGGTCAAGATGTCCGGCCTCGATATCACGGGCCAGGTCAATGCACCGGCCGAGTCTCGTGAGCAGTGGCCGCGCCACGGCGAGAGCTCCTCCCCACACGCCGAACAGCATGCTGACCAGCGTGCCCGCGGTCACCCTTCCCATCGCGTGTATGGGCTTCATGGTGTCCTCACGCGGTTTCTCAACGACAAAGTACCACTCGGGCTGTGGTGTCTTGCAGAACGCCGCCAGTTGCTCACCCCGCGACGATGGATAGCGGACGAAACCGCTCCCGCGCGCGAGCATGTCGTCGGGGATGGGAATGTCCGGTTGTTCGTATTCCCTTGCCTCGATAACGTTGTGGGCCCCCCAGCTCTCGGGAACCTCCCTGTCGAGCATCGGGTCAAAGACGTAGGCCTTCCCTCCGTGAACATAGTCCTGGGGAGCCAGGACATAGTCATTGAAGTAGGTGAGGTCCACAACGGCACGCACGACGCCGGGAATGGTACCGTCGATCTCCACGGGGGCCGTGATGACTATGACGGGCCGGCCCGTCCCCCGGCTGACGAAGATCTGGGATATGGCCGTCTTTCCCTTCCTGGCGGAGAGAAAATCGGGACGTTCCGCCACATCCCTCTGCATGCTCTCGAGGCCCACCCGGTCGGGAAAGGAAGAGGCAACGCACCGGGCATCACGGTCATGAAGGTTTATCGACTGGTATACCTTCGCCTCCTGAGCGATCTCCTGAAAGCGTCTGCAAACCACATTGACCTTAGAGGCGGAGCGTGGACGAAGGATCGCCTGGCGGACGCAATCCTCTCGGGCCAGTGACCGGATACCTGAGGCGAAGATATCGAGGGTCGTCCGGCTCTGTCTGGCGATCAGAGCGGCTGTGCGTTCCATCTCCGTCTGCGCCGCCGATCCGAGCCGTTTGCTCGCCGACCTGTGTGTCAGCAGAGATGACAAAACCACACCCGACGAAGCGATCATCGAGAACACGAATAAAAGCTTTCCACGAAAGGTCATAATCGACGAAAGATACGGTCGACGCCCAAAACCCCCTCTGGACGGCAACGACAGGCAAAATATTCTCACGGACCATCGTCAAATGTCAATAAACAAAAAAGCGGTTTCAGGTTCCAGGTTTCAGGTTTCAGGCTCAAAACCAGGAAAACGATCTGCGTGGAATGCGTGTTGATGTCCGGTCCTGCCGGAGACTTCCTCTTCTTGTCTTTGACTTGAAACCTGGAACTTGAGACTTGAAACGGTCTTTTGGTCTAGATGTAGTTTTCGAGGAGCAGGGAGATGGCCTTTTCCACGCTGCCGGGTTCCTTTTCTTCCATTTCCCGGATGGATTTCCTGATGCGAAATGAGGTGAGCTCGTCCCCCAGGTCATCGAGGCATCGATATATGCCGGAACGCCTGCCGAAACGGTATATGAGCCTCTGCTCCCCGGAGAGGCTGAAATAACGGTCGATGGTGTCGAGGAATTTTTTTTTGTCCGAGGGAAGCCTTCCGTCGATCTCTTCAAGGAGGTTGAGGATATGGTCGCTTTTGATGTAGCTCCCTATCCCTTCGAGGTTCTCAATGAGCAGCCTCTCCTCCCTGAGGATGTCCTCTTCGTCGGGAAGGAGAAAATCGCCCGTGTCCAGTTTGTCATGGAGCGGCATGGTCTTCAACACCTTCAGTGTTCGGAACCTTATGAAATCGGGGTCGATGCGGTTGAGCACATCGGCGGTATCGAGGGCATGCTCCCTCCACCACTTTTTTCCTCCGAGGCCCAGGACCACGTATTCCGAGAGCTCGATCCCCGCTTCCTTGACCTTTCTGCCTGCAAGCATGTGGTCTTCGCGGGTCGCACCCTTTTTGATATATGCCAGGAGTGGATCGTGACCGGATTCCAGACCGACGTGGAGCCTCGTCAACCCGGCTTCTCTCATCCTTTTCAGGTTCTCCACTGACACACTTCTCGCGAGCGTCCGTGACCGCGCGTATGATGTCACGCGGTCGATAGTGGGGAAGATCTCCTTCAGGTACTTCAGCGCATCGACAAAAACGTCCGCCTTCATCGCCAGGGAATTCGCGTCCTGGATGAAAACGTTCTTGCACCCGAAATACATCCAGACGGCGACCGACTTATAGCTTTCATTGATGATGTGGCTGTCGAAGACCGCTTCCACCAGGGAATCGGTGATCTTCCCCGCGAAACCCTTTTTCCACGAAAGCTCCCTGATATCGTCGTGGATGGCCTTGATGGCATCTATGTCCGACGCGATCTCTTGAAGGGAACGCTTCTCGAAACGTTTTCCCTTGTAGAGCTGACAAAAAAGGCACTTGTTCCAGGGGCAGTTCCTGGTGAACCGCACGAGAAGGCTGTAAGCTTCGTTGGGTGGGCGTATGGGCCCTATCTCATATCGCAGGGATCTTTCGCTCATTCCTTGTCTACGTGAACGGCAAATGCCGGGGTAGACGCCTTGGACATCGCTTTCTTCCTCTTCGGGTTCTGTGAAGCTTTCTTCCTTTTTCTCTTTAATTCCGTCTTCTTGGAAAGAGATGGCATATGAGCCTCCTTTGGTTTTCGTCAACATACCACACAACCCCCAATGGATTCAAGAAGGTAAAGCAGGTCCATAAAGCAGGTCATGGGTAATTGGTCATGGGTAATGGGGAAACACCTTCCTGCCACCTGCCACCTATGACCTATGACCCGCCTTTATTTCTCTCCCTATCTACCCAAAATCGTGCTAATATAATAACATAGTGCACGTAAGGACATAGGGCCCGATCCTCAAGATGACAATCACCGTCTCGTTGCACTGGTTCCTCACCACCTTCCACCGGTACCCTGTCGGGCTACGATTCGACCAGACATGATGTGACAATTTCCGAAAAGAGGTGCGCAAAGGCCATGAGAGACCTTCACAACAGACCCCGCAACCCCGATGGCATAACCGACCCTATTGGCATTGGAACGAGCATTGTCGGCGGCCAGGCCGCCGGTCGCCGTAAGGATGAAGAGGAGGAAAGGCTCCGCCTCATAGCTGATTCCCTGCCGATGTCGATCGTACACATAGACAGGGACTTCCGTTACCGCTTTGCGAACAAAACCTACGAATCGTGGTATGGGAGAAAGAATGACGACATTTACGGAAGACGCGTCGAAGAGGTTCTGGGTCCCCGGGAGTGGTCTCTTTTAAGGGAGCACATCGAAAGGTCCCTCAAGGGCGAAACAGTGATCTTCGAGCAGGACCTGTCCGACAGAACCGGCATTTCGCGCCACGTCAGGAGCAAGATCGTGCCCTGCACGGGCCCGGGAGCACAGATAGAAGGCGTGTACGCCCTCATCTCCGACATCACCGAGGAAAGACACATCGAGACGGCCTTGCTTAGGAGCGAGGACCGCTACCGGGCGCTCTTTGAGAACATCCCGGTGGGCATATGCATCAACACTCCCGACGGCAGGATAGTATCCTACAACTCAATGCTGCAAAGGATGACCGGGTACACCCGTGCCGAGATATCGAACATGAGGACGCGGGATTTCTTCGCGAGAACCAATGACAGGCAGGTTCTCCTCAAACATCTGAAAAACAAGGGAACCCTGCACAATTACCTGGTCGACCTCCGCCGCAAGGACCGGCAGATACTTCGGGCGCTCCTGAGTATCGTTCCCCACTCGATAGCGGGCGAGAACACGATCCTTACAGTGGTGCAGGACGTCACGGAATACAAGAGGACGGAAGAGGCCCTCGTCGAGTCGGAGCGCCGGCTCTCGGACATCATCAACTTCCTTCCCGATGCCACCTTCGCCATCGACAGGGACGGCCATGTGATCGCCTGGAACAGGGCCATGGAAGAGTTGTCCGGTGTCCGGGCGGTCGATATCCTCGGCAAGGGGAATTACGAGTATTCCCTGCCCTTTTACGGAAAACGCCAACCCCTCCTCGCCGATTTCGTCCTGAAACCCGATTGGGATGCGGAGAAGCGTTACTCCTTCATCACCAAGGAAATGGACCGTCTTGTCGCCGAACCCCGCGAACCTCTCATGCTGCGCGGCAAGCCTCTTTACATCTGGGCGAAGGCAAGCCCCATATACGATCTTGACGGCAACATCACCGGGGTCATACAGTCGGTGCGGGACATAACAGCCCAGAGAGAGGCCGAGGAAAGGCTCAAGGAATCGGAGGAGCGCTACCGGACAGCGATCGAGTGCTCCAATGACGGCGTGGCTGTTGTCAAGGGCAGCACCCATGTCTATGTGAACCAGAGATTCTGTGACATCTTCGGGTTCGATTCTCCCGATGAGGTCATCGGCCGGGGCCACGAAATTACCATAGACCCCGAGGACCTCATGCGCGTCCGGGACATCAATGAGAAACGTCAGAAGGGAAAAAAAGTGCCCGACAAATACGAATTCAGGGGCAGGAAGAAGGATGGAAGCCTCATATACGTGGAGGTATCGGCCACGGGCACCACGTACCGCAACGAACCGGTCACGCTGGCATACCTGAGGGACGTCACGGAACGCAAACTGGCGTCGGATGCGCTCAGGGACAGCGAAATGAAGTTCCACGCCATTTTCGAGAATGCCAGCGACGCCATATTTCTGATGGACCGGTTCGCCATCGTCGACTGCAACCGGAAGGCCCTGTCCGTGTTCAAAGGCAGCAAGGAAGACATCGTCGCCCAGCCTCCCCACAGGCTCTCTCCGCCAACGCAACCCGACGGTAGCGATTCAAAGGAAAAGGCCGTCAAGATCATCAGGGCGGCCTTTGAGGGTAAACCCCAGTTCTTCCTCTGGCGGCACAGGAGATTCGACGGGACCGATTTTGACACCGAGATCAGTCTTAATTCTCTCGACCTTTCGGGAACAAAGTACCTCCTGGCAATAATCAGGGAGAAAAAAGAATAAGGGTTCAAGGGAAAGACCGCGAAAGGGGGTCGGCTGTCAACACAATTCGCACACCGGCCGAAGGCATCGGTGTCCTTTTTGTCTTTTACTCTTGAACTTTTGAACCCTTGACCTCTTGAACCTTCTTTACCCCCTTCCCCCTTTTTTCTTGAAATACACGTAATCATATGGTATTTTACAGCTCGATCAAATTTGCACGTCTTTCAATTAATGTCAGGGTGCAGGAAACTGTCTGCCGTTAAAGTGCGAAAGGCGGAAGACTAAAACCAGGAGGAAAAATGTCGAACCTTACCATCAAACAGTTGCTGGAGGCTGGCGTTCACTTCGGGCACCAGACAAAACGCTGGAACCCCAAGATGAAGCCTTACATATTCGGGGCCCGCAACGGCATCTACATCATCGACCTGCAGAAGACACTGAAGATGTTCAAAGAGGCCTACAACTTCGTCAAGGAAGTGGCCTCCCGGAATGAATACATCCTCTTCGTCGGTACGAAAAAGCAGGCCCAGGAATCCATCGCCGACGAATCGAAACGCTGCGGGGCCTTTCACGTGAACAACCGCTGGCTCGGCGGCACGATGACGAATTTCCAGACCATCGAAAAGAGCATCGACCGGCTCCGCAAGTACGAGGAGCTCAAACAGAGCGACATATACAAGGTCCTTCCGAAAAAGGAAGCCATAGGCATAGAACGGGAGATAGAAAAACTGGAAAAGAACATCGGCGGCATCAAAGGTATGGAAAGGCTCCCCGGGGCCATATACGTCGTCGATCCCAAGAAAGAATACATCGCCGTCAACGAGGCCAAAAAGCTGGGTATCCCCACCGTGGGTATCGTCGACACGAACTGCGATCCCGACGATATCGATTTCGTGATCCCCGGCAATGACGACGCCATCCGCGCCATCAAGCTCATTACCTCGCGTATCGCCGATGCCGTTCTGGAAGGAAAGGCCCTGTACGTTGAAGAGTTCCAGGGTAAGGATGAGGGGCCGGCCGAAGAGCTCAAACCCTTTGTCGACGAAAGCGTGCTGGAAGAGGAGAAATACGACGAGTACGAAGCCTAAGAGTTGAGGAGGAATTCCATGGATATCACTGCTGACGCAGTAAAAAAATTACGTGAAAAGACAGGTGTCGGCCTCATGGACTGCAAGGAGGCCCTGAAGAACTCCAACGGCGATATGGAAAAGGCAGTCGATTTCCTTCGGGAAAAAGGCCTTGCCAAGCTTCAGAAAAGGATGGGAAGGATTGCTTCCGAAGGCTCTGTCGCCGCTTACATACACACGGGCGGCAAGGTGGGCGCCATGGTTGAGATCAACTGCGAGACCGATTTCGTTGCCAAGACGGACCAGTTCCAGAACTTCGTCAAGGACGTGGCGATGCAGATAACGGCTTCGAACCCGTTGTATGTGAAGCGCGAGGACATTCCCGCGGAACACATTGAAAAGGAAAAGACCATTTACAGGAACCAGGCCCTCGAATCGGGGAAACCGGAAAAGATCGTCGACAAGATAGCCGAGGGAAAACTGGAGAAGTTCTACCAGGAGGTTTGCCTCGTGGAGCAGACCTTCATAAAGAACCCGGATATGACGATCAAGGATCTTCTCGAGGAGCTTCTCGTGAAGACGGGGGAGAAGATCGTCATCAACCGTTTCGTGAGGTTCCAGCTGGGCGAGACGCTTCAGGACTAGCATGAGATACAAGAGGATACTCCTCAAACTCAGTGGAGAGGTTCTCATGGGCAACGAGGGGCACGGCATAGACCATGCCACCGTCGCCGACATTGCCGGTCAGATAGGAGATGTCCACCGGCTCGGTGTCCAGGTAGGCATCGTTCTCGGCGGCGGCAACATATACCGGGGGAAAAAGGGCGAAAAGGAGGGGATGGACCGCGTCACCGGCGACTACGTCGGTATGGTGGCAACCGTCATCAACGCCCTCGTCCTTAAGGACACGCTTGTCAGGATGGGAACTCCGGCTGTCGTGCAAACGGCGCTTGCCCTTGAAAGAATCGCCGAGCCCTATGACCATGCGCTCGCAAGGCAATACCTCGACGAGGGAAAGATCGTCGTCTTCGCATGCGGGACCGGGAACCCTTACTTCACCACCGACACGGCAGCGGCCCTTCGCGCCGTCGAGACGAAAGCAGACGTGCTCATGAAGGCGACAAAGGTGAACGGCGTCTATGACAGGGACCCCGAGGTCCACGCCGACGCCGTCTTTTACCCGGAGATATCTTACAGCGAGGTCCTCGAGAAAGACCTTCAGGTCATGGACCTCACCGCAATAACGCTTTGCAAGGAGAACGACATTCCCGTCGCCGTTTTCAGCATACGCGTCAGGGATAATCTGAAGAAAGTGGTTCTTGGCGAAAGAATAGGGACGATCGTGAGGAGGTAACCCTATGAGCAATGACGTTATGACCGAGCTTGAGGACAAGCTGAAGAAGTCGCTGGCGGCATTGAAGAAAGACTTTTCGAAACTGCGGACCGGTGTCGCATCGGTGTCCCTCATCGAGGATATCAAGATAGATTATTACAAGCAACCCACCCCGCTCAACCAGGTGGCTACCATCGGCGTTCCCGATTCACGGACCATCACCATCCAGCCCTGGGACAACACCGTCATCGCGGAGATCGAGAAGGCGATCCAGAAATCGGATCTTGGCGTCAACCCCATGTCCGACGGAAAGACCATCAGGCTCACGTTTCCAAAGCTCACCGAGGAGCGGCGCAAGGAACTCACGAAACAGGGCAGCAAGATGCTCGAGGGAACCCGCGTCGCAATGAGAAACGTCCGCAGGGACATAAACGAGAAACTGAAAAAACTCGAGAAGGACAAGACCATTTCCCAGGACGACCTGAAGAAGAAGCAGGACGACGTCCAGAAGCTCACGGATAAATATATAGATATGGCAGAAAGGCTCTTCTCCGAGAAAGAGAAAGAGATCCTCTCCATCTGAGCGACGCTATCGATGAGAAAAACTGCTCCCGACAGATTGCCCACTCACGTCGCCATCATCATGGACGGGAACGGCAGATGGGCAAAGCAACAGAAGCTCAGGAGGGTGGAAGGCCACAAGGTCGGGATCGACTCGGTCAGGGAGATCACGGAAACAACCTGCGACCTCGGCATACCCTATCTCACCCTTTACGCCTTTTCGAAGGAGAACTGGTCCCGTCCAAAGGAAGAGGTCAGGATGCTCATGTTCCTTCTCGGCCTTTACCTCGAACAGGAACTCCCGATGATGATGGACAGGGGCATACGCTTCAACATCATTGGAGAGAGGGGTGATTTCTCGAAGTCTCTCCAGGCGCAGTTCGACGATGTAATGAGGAAAACGGCACGCAACAGGAACCTCGTTCTGACGATCGCCCTGAGCTACAGCGGCCGCAAAGAGATCATACGCTCCGTGCGCCTCCTGTGCGAGGACGTGATAAACGGTCGTGTCAGGAGGATCGATGAAAGGGCCTTCAGGAGACATCTGTACAGCCCGGCGATACCCGACCCTGATTTTCTCATCCGCACGAGCGGCGAGATGAGGCTCTCGAACTTCCTGCTCTGGCAGGTGGCCTATACCGAGATCTACGTGACTGATATCCTCTGGCCCGATTTTCGAAAACAGGCCTTTCTCGACGCGCTGGCCGAATTCGCGAAGCGTGACAGAAGGTTTGGAAACGTGAAGGATTTCTGATTGGGAGAACTGAAAAAGCGTGTCATCACGGGCGTTTGCATTGCCCCCGTCATTGCCTTTCTCTTCTACATCCTGCCGCCGGCATGGCTCCTCATCCTGCTGCTCACCATTGCCGTCGTCGCGCTCCTCGAGGCCGCATCCCTTGCCGGCTGCCACATGAGGTACCTCATCGCCACCCTCGTCATTGTCGGAACCGTGCCTCTTTACTTCCGTTTCTTCCAGATATACATGCTCTGGATGATGGCATCGGCATTCATTGTCATCACCATCAAGGTCTTCGACAGAAAAACATCCCTCGAGGATGCGAACCGCGACCTGACAGGTCAGGCCGCCCTTGTGCTCTTCTCCAACCTCTTCATCCTCGTCCCTTTTTTCTATCTCTACCTGTTGAAGGAGCTGGACGAACTGTTTCCCCTTATCCTCCTCTTTTCCATCTGGGCGAGCGACATCTTCGCTTACGGCATCGGGAAAAAGTTCGGGAAGCACCCCCTAGCTCCCCGGATCAGTCCGAAGAAGACGGTTGAAGGCCTCCTGGGAGCAGCCCTCGGCTCTCTCGCCGTCATCACCGCGTCCTACCAGTTGCTGGACTTAAGCATTCCGGCGGCCCTCGGCGTGGGCGTCGCAACGGGTGTTCTCGGGCAGGCGGGCGATCTTTTGGAATCTGCATGCAAAAGGGTGTTCAACACAAAGGATTCATCGCAGCTCATCCCCGGGCACGGCGGCATTCTGGACCGCATTGACAGCTTCATCTTCACTGCGCCCTTTCTGTACACCTGCCTGGTATGGACGAGATACCTATGAAAAAGAAAGTCCTCATATTGGGTTCCACCGGCTCCATCGGCACGGCGACACTCGAGGTCATCGCCAACGACCCCGCGGCTTTCGAGGTCCACGGCCTCGCCTGCAGGAACAACATAGGCCTTCTCAATGAACAGATAGCCCGGTTCAAACCGCGCGCGGTCTGCGTCTTTGACGAAGAGCAAAGAGGTGCGGTCACGGCACCCGGCGTACGGGTCTACACGGGTATCGAGGGTATGAAGGAGATGATCCGCTCCGACGTGCAGACCGTCGTCAATGCACTGCCCGGCAGCATCGGACTCGAACCGACCATCGAGGCCCTGCGCTGCGGGAAGGTTCTTGCCCTCGCCAATAAGGAAAGCCTCGTCATGGCCGGCAGGATCATCAGGAGGATCCTGTCGGGGAACGAGTCCCGCCTCATACCCGTCGACAGCGAGCACTCCGCTCTCTACCAGCTCCTCAAGGGCGTGGAAGACAGGGAGATCCGGTCCCTCATCATCACCGCGTCAGGGGGACCCTTCAGGAGACACACGAAAAAGGCCCTGGAAAGCGTGGAACTCTCGGAAGCCATGAACCATCCAACATGGAGAATGGGACAGAAGATCACCCTCGACTCCGCCACCCTCATGAACAAGGGGCTTGAGATCATGGAGGCGCGCTGGCTCTTCGATCTCGAACCCGGGAGGATAAAGACCCTCGTCCATCCCGAAAGCATCGTTCACGGCATGGTGGAACTCTCCGATAATTCTCTCATGGCGTACATGGCAAGTCCGGACATGAAGATCCCCATCGCCTATGCACTGAACGACGAAGAGCGGCTTGCCCTGCCCTTCTCACCCCTTGACCTCAGCGGGCACATGAAACTCACGTTCCATCCGCCGGACCTCAGGAAATTTCCGTCGATCCGCCTCGCCTACGAAGCCCTCTCGGAAGGCGACAGCGCTTGCATCGCATACAATGTGTCCAACGAAGTGGCCGTGCAGGCCTTTGTCGACGGACGGATTCGGTTCACCGACATACCGCGCGTCGTCGCCGAGACCCTGGCGGACATCGCCGGAGGACCGGTCATCGACACCCTCGAAGGCGTCCTCGCGGCGGCGGCATGGACACGGGACAAAGCAATGACTAAAATAACTGGTACAGGACGAAAAAGATCATGATATCATTTTTATACTTTCTCATCGCCCTCGCGCTTCTCATCCTGGTGCACGAATTCGGGCACTTCCTGGTCGCGAGGCTCTTCGACATCAAGGTCCTCACCTTCTCCATAGGGTTCGGAAAGAAACTTCTCCGTTTCACCCGGGGGGATACGGAATACGCCATATCCGCGGTTCCCATGGGTGGTTACGTGAAACTCCTCGGCGAATCCCCCGACGAGGAGGTTGTCGAAGAGGAGAAACACCGGTCCTTCTCTCACAAACCCCCGTACGTACGGATACTCGTCGCCCTGGCAGGCCCCCTGTTCAATATCCTCCTTGCCCTTCTCGTCTTCTATCTCGTCTCCATCATCGGCTATAACGTACCCTCCGCACGCGTCGGCAAGGTTGCCGAGAACACCCCTGCGCAGGCTGCAGGCATACGGTCCGGTGACATCATCGTCAAGATCGACGGCAAGGAGGTGAAGGAATTCCTCGATATCGCCTCCACAATAGATCATGCTGAGGGCGATACCGTCGAGGTAACCCTCGATCGCGCCGGCTCTCCCGTCAATCTCACCATCAAACCCATGACCATCGAGGAGAAGGACATCTTCGGCGAGCCATACAAGCGCAAGATACTCGGCATAGAAAGGTCCGACGAGGTGATAAAGCGGAAACAGAACCCGGTGGAGGCGGTGGGGCTCGCCTTTCACATGACCTGGGAGTACTCCCGGATAACAGTGGTGGGGATAGTGAAGATCATTCAGGGCTCCATTTCACCCAAGAACATCGGGGGGCCCGTCCTCATCTTC
>MVQQ01000169.1 GCA_002067555.1 Syntrophorhabdus sp. PtaB.Bin184 | reverse complement strand
CTCTCCCTCCTCCAAGTTATTTTATAACTTTCAAGTCAATGAGCTTGTCGGTGATCGTGTTGGCGATCTCTTCGAGTTCGCCCTTCAGGATCTCGCCGGCTCCGCGGGGAGGCGGTACGGCAATCTCGACAACTTTCGTGCTGGCGCCCGCAACTCCCACCTTCCCGGCGTCAACGCCAAGGTCACCCGCGCTCCACTGAGGGATGTCGATCTTGGATGCCTTCCTGATGCCCATGAGGTTCGGAAGCCTCGGCTCATTGATACCCTTGATAACGGAGACAACGGCCGGAAGCTTTGCCTCGACCACTTCGGTGCCGCCTTCGACGGCCCTCTCCACTACGATCTTCTTTCCTGCCGCATCGATGGAACGGACCTTTGAAACCTGTGTCAGGGGGCTGAAGCCCAGGATGGTCGCCAGTTCCGCCCCGACCACACCGGTGTTGCCGTCGGTTGACTGCTTGCCCGTGAAGACGACATCCACGTCGCCGACCTTCTTGATCGCTGCCGCAAGGACAGAGGCCGTCGAATAAGTGTCGGAGCCGGCGAAGGCATCATCGGTGCACAGGGCGACCTGGTCTACCGTCAGCGCCAGGGCGTTCCGCAGCACGTCCTTTGCTCCCTCGGGGCCCATGGAAATGGCCACGATCTCGCCGTCGTAGTTCTCCTTCGTAAGCAGTGCTTCCTCAAGCGCGAACTCATCGAAGGGATTCGTGATGGAATCCATTCCGTCCCTGCTCAGGGCTCCCTTCGGGATATCCCATTTGATCTCTGCTTCGGTATCAGGAACCTGTTTCAAACAAACCGCTATCTTCACAGTGTCCTCCTTATATGTTTTATTCACCCTTAAAGGTGGCTTTTCTTTTTTCCACGAATGCCGTCATGCCCTCTTTCTGGTCCTTCGTCGCAAAGCAAAGCCCGAAGTCTTTTGCCTCGAGGGTGAGCCCTTCCTTGTTATCGAGAGAGAGGCTCTTGTTGACGCATTCCTTCGCCAGTCTGACCGCGAAAGGTCCGTTCGCGCTGATCCTGGCAGCCAGGCCCATGACCTCCGTCATGAGTTGATCATCGGGCACAACCTTATTGAGAAGGCCCATTTCATATGCCTCGGCGGCTCCGATCGTTTTTGCCGTAAAGATGAGTTCCTTCGCCTTTGCCAGCCCGACCAGTTTTGCCGTCCGCTGCGTTCCCCCGAATCCGGGATGTATTCCCAGGCCCGTTTCGGGAAAACCGACTTTTGCCTTGTCGGAAGCATATATGATGTCGCAGGCCAGAGCCACCTCGAACCCGCCACCCAGGGCAAATCCGTTCACTGCGGCTATCACCGGCTTTTCCATGTTCTCGAGGGTGGCGAACGCCTCGTGCCCCCTGGCTGAGAAGGCCATCCCCTCCAGGGCCGTCAGGTCCTTCATCTCCAGGATATCTGCCCCTGCGACAAAGGCCTTGCCTTCTCCCGTCACTATGACGACACGGACTTCGCTGTCCTTGTTGAGGGCCTCGCCCGCCGCCTTCAACTCGACGAGCGTCTCCGAATTGAGGGCGTTTAACGCCTTGGGCCTGTTGAACTTCAGAATGGCTATACCGTCCTTCTTTTCAACGACAAGGTTCTTGAATTCCATCATCACGCCTCGCATTCGATGATAGCGGCGAGACCCATACCACCGCCGATGCACATGGATACGAGACCGGTCTTGAGGCCGAGCCGCTTCATCTGGTACAGGGCTGTGGTGACGAGCCGTGCGCCCGTGCAGCCGATGGGGTGTCCGAGGGAGATTCCGCCGCCGAACATGTTGCACTTGTCCATGTTGATGCCCAGCTCCCTGATGCAGGCGATGGACTGTGAAGCAAAGGCTTCATTGAGTTCGATGCAGTCGATCTGATCGATGGTCATGTTGGCTTTCTTGAGAGCCTTCTTGATGGCCGGGATGGGACCCAGACCCATGTATGCCGGGTCTACGCCGCCATTCGCCCAGGAGATGATCCTGCCCATCGGTTTGATGCCCAGTTCCTTCGCCTTATCCCGCGTCATCAACACCGCTGCGGATGCGCAATCGTTCAATCCTGAGGCATTTCCTGCGGTGACCGTCCCGCCATCCTTCTTGAATGCGGGGGGCAAGGAAAGCATCTTTTCCAGAGTCGTATCCATCGGTCTCTCATCGGTGTCGAAGACGATGGGGTTGCCTTTCTTCTGGGGTATCGTTACGGGAACGATCTCGTCCTTGAACCATCCCGCCTTTATGGCCGCTCTCGCCCTCTGATGGCTCAAGAGGCCGAACTTGTCCTGCTCTTCCCTGGAGATCCCGTACTTTGCCGCGATGTTTTCCGCGGTGAAGCCCATGTGGTAGCCATAGAAGATCTCCCAAACACCGTCGAGGACCATGAGGTCGACGGCCTTGGTGTCGAACATACGTGCTCCCCACCTCAGTCCCGGCACTGTAAAGGGGGCAAGGCTCATGTTTTCCATTCCGCCCGCCACAACGATCTCGTTCTCGCCGAGCATGATGGAACCGGCGCCGGCGATGATCGCCCTCAATCCCGATGAACACACTTTGTTGATCGTATAAGCAGCTGTTTCTTTCGGAACGCCCCCGCGAATGCTGGCCTGGCGCGCCGAGTTCTGACCGAGTCCCGCCTGAATGACATTGCCCATGATAACTTCGTCGATGACGACCTCTTTCAAACCACTGTCGTAATCGTAGGACTTTGCTTCCAGTTCAGTGTCTGTTTTTCCTTCGAAGATCGCCGGCGCAAATTCCTTGTCCTTGCTCTTCGAAGGCCTGATCCCCGCCCTCTTGATCGCTTCCTTGATCGCTGTTGCACCAAGCGTGATAACGGATACATCCTTCAATGACTGACCGAACTGGCCGATCGCAGTTCTGGCGCACGAAACAATAACTGCCTCTTTCATACAGGTCTCCTTTCAGTTCAGTTGAAAAAAATTTCACAATGTTTTTATCGCAATTCCAAGTATTTGTCAACGGTTTTAATGGTTGTCGGGATACCTTCCCGGGCATCTTTTTCGACATCCCGGCCCGGCGCGTGGAAAACCTGCGGACGCATTGGGGACAACCCTGCGGCCCCCGGCTGCACTCCTTTTCGGAAGAGGTTACGGGATGGGCCGATCCTTGCCGGGGCAAGGAGGTGTCCGCGGTCGCGACCCGTCCGGGGACCACGGCGAGAGGACAGAACGAAATATTGAGTTCGCGGGAGATAATATGCTAACATAGTCCGATCCGCCGCCGATCACATGCCACAACGAAAGGATGCTGCAAATATGAACATTCCCCCCATCAACCTGAAGGCGCAGTTCAAGGGAGTCAGGAAGGATGTCCTCAAAGGCATACGGGAGATACTGAACGAGCAGAAGCTGATCCTCGGGCGGTACTGTCAGGAACTCGAAGGAGAGGTGTCCTCCATGACAGGGGCGGCACATGCCATCTCCTGCGCCAATGGCACCGACGCCCTCATCCTTTCCCTCATGGCGCTCGGCATCGGCCAGGGGGACGAGGTTGTGACCACGCCCTATACCTTCTTCTCGACGGCAAGCTCCATCGCCCTCGTGGGTGCCCGGCCTGTCTTTGCCGACATTGGGGACAGCGACATGAATATCGATCCGGCAAAGGTCGAGGAGGCGATCACTCCGAAAACGAGGGCCATCATAGTCGTGCACCTTTTCGGGAGGATCTGCGACATGAAAAGGATCCTCGCCATTGCGGAAAAACACGGTGTGGCTGTCGTCGAGGACATGGCGCAGGCGCTCGGGGCAAGGCGGGGCGGGGCGGCCGCCGGCACCTTCGGTGACATTGCCGCCACCAGTTTCTATCCCACGAAAAACCTTGGCGGTATCGGTGAGGGGGGGATGGTACTCACCCGGCGCCCCGACCTCGGCGAGAAGGTCCGCAAGCTTCGTGTCCATGGGATGGGGGAGAAACCGTATATCCACGAGACGATCGGATTCAACAGCCGCCTTGACGAGATCAAGGCCCTGGCACTCTGCGTCAAATTGAAAAGGCTCGCCTCCTGGAACAGGACGCGTCTCGAGACCGCGGGTTACTACAACATGCATCTGAGGGACCTTCCCCTCGTGCTTCCCGCCATCGACGACGAGACGTCACACATCTTCCATCACTACGTTGTCCGGACAGTGCGGAGGGATGCTCTTCAGCTCCACCTGAAGGAAAAAGGGATTATGACGGGGATCTACTATCCCCTCCCACTTCATCTTCAACCCTGCTTCTCTTACCTCGGTCTCAAGGAGGGCGATCTTCCCATCGCCGAAGAGGCAGCCAGGACAAGTCTCGCCATCCCCGTCTTCCCGGAATTGAAGAAGAAAGAAAAAGACTACATTATCCAGAGCATAAGGTCATTCTTTGAGAAACAGGATGAAGATAGTGAGAATGACCAATGACCAGAAAAAGGGTAATAACGCAGGATATGGGTTATAGGTGATGGGTCATGGGAAAGGCCCGGCCATCCCCGGTCATTTGTTATTGTCCTTTATCTTCCCCACCACCAGCCTGACCATTGAGTCCAGAGTGAGGTATTTGCGGGCCACGCGGTCGACATCCTCCTTCGCAACCTTCTCAATGAGTCCCGGCCAGGTCTTGAAGAGATCCGGGTTGAGGCCGTAAAGAGTGTCGAAGCACATCGACGCGGCGATGGCGCCGTTGGACTGCATCCTTATATAATGGTTGCCGATGAGGTAGTTCTTTCCGTCCCGGACCTCCTTGTCGGAAATCCCCTCCCGGCGGATCTTCTCGATCTCTTCACGAGCGGTTCGAATGACATCCCTTGCGAATTCCTTGCTTGTTCCTATGTAGATCCCCATAGCACCCGTCTCGTAGGCCATCTGGTTGAAGAAGGTGACCGCGTAGGCGGAGGGTTTTTCCTCCCTGAACACCCTGTGCATCCTTCCCCCCATGCCGCTCAGCACCGCATCGAGGACCTCAGCAGCGTAACGGTCCCCGTCGGTCAGCCCCGGTCCGACAAAGCCGAAGACCATGTGGGTCTGCTGAATCTCCTTCTCGACGGCGACCTCCTTGCCGACGCGCGGGGCGCTGACGCTGGCAAGACCGGTCTTCGGACCTTCCCACCCGCCAAACAACTCTTCGAAGTACGAAAAGACCTCTTTTTCGTCGATATCTCCCGACAAGGCAAGGACGGCACCGCGGGGGGTAACGTACGTGCGGTACAGGTCCCCGATGTCTTTGACGGACAGCGCTTCCACGTCCTTTTCGCTCCCCATGGGGTCACGGCTGTAAGGATGGCCGGCGAATATGGCCTCGTTGAAACGCAGGAAAGTGAAGGAAACCGGATCGTCATCCCGCTGGCGTATCTCCGAAAGAACCTCCCTCTTCACCCTTGCAAGTTCCCGTTCCGTCATGGATGTCTCCATGAGGAGTTCCTTGAGGAGCTTGAGGACTTCCTTTATGTCCTTGCTCAAAAACCTGCCCGACAGCCCAAAAATGTTTCGTCCGTTGTAGGGTGTCAGCGTTCCCGCAAGAAGGTCTATTTGCCTCGCTATCTCCGAGGAATTCTTGCTCTTCGTTCCCTTCAGGAGCATTCGTGCGAGGAGGTTGAATCCACCGTTCCTTCCGGTCTCTTCCGCCTTGAGACCTCCCGTGAAACCGATCCTGAAGGAAAAGGTCGGCGAGGAGGCATTCCTGTTCACGAGGCATGTCAGGCCATTATCCAGCGTCTTGCGGTAGGGGTTCTTCACGGCCTTGCGGGGCCCCATGACAACGGTGCGCCGGCCATCGGGCCGGAGGTACGTGGCGGCCGCCTTCCGGACGTCATCCGCCGTGACCGCGTCAACGTCCCTGAGATACTTCTCTATGAAACGGGGATCACCCGTCATGGTCTTGGAATCGCCTATTTGACGGGCCCTGCCCTGCGCTGTTTCGGCGTCGTAGACATAGTAGGCCCTGAGCATGTTCCTTGCCTTGACAAGCTCCCAATCCTTGATGCCTTCCTTTTGTACTCTCTTGATCTCCCTGTCTATCTCCCGGAGCACCCCGTCCCTGTCATTGGCCGAATGGTTGGCGTAGATGACGAAAAGACCTTCCTCCTTCGGGGTGAAAACATACGTTGCTATCCCGTTCACGATACCCTTCCGGTTCTTCAGGGACTCCTGGAGCCGGGAACTCTCCCCATCACCCAGGATAACACCGAGAATGTCGAGGGCCGGCACATCGGGGCTTGTCCTCCTGGGGATCGGGTAGGCAAAGGCGATATATCTCTCCCTGAGGTCTCTTTCCAGGATCTTCTCTTTCTCTCCCCTAGATCCGTCCTTCGGGACATGCCGTTCAGGCGGGGGTACGACGGATGGGTCTGCAGAGAAGTGCTCCGTGATCAGCCTGTGTCCCAGGGCGCTGTCGAAATCACCCGTTATAACGACAGTCTGGTTCGAGGGCACATAGTGCGACCGAAAGTAGTCAACGATGTCCTGCCGGGTAATCTTTTCCACGACGTCGGCGAATCCTATGACCGGTCTCCCGTACGCCTGACCATGATAGCTCAGGGAGAAAAGCTCCTTGAAGAGCTTCCGCTGGGGATCGTCTTCACCCATCTTTATCTCCTCGAGAACGACCTTGCGTTCCCTGGCGATCTCATCCTCGGGGAAGGCCGGGTTCCTGACGGATTCCGTGAGGAGTTCGAAGCCCTCCCGAAAGACCCGGGAGGGTACGATGATGTGGTAGACGGTGTTGTCAAAGGAGGTAAAGGCGTTGACGCTCCCTCCCATGGCCTCTATGCGGGAAGCGAAGGCGTTTCCCTTGAGCTTCTCTGTCCCCTTGAAGATGAGGTGCTCGATGAAATGGGTTATGCCGGCCACCCGGTCGTCCTCATCCTTGCTGCCCACATTCACCCACACCTGTATGGCGACGACGCCGGTGTTCCTGCGTTCTTCAAAAATATAAGTGAGACCGTTCTTAAGAGAGTAGACTTCCATGGCTGCCGTCCTTCCGGGAAGTGAGAACATCACGAGCAAGACAAGGACAATGAACGAGAGGAATGAGAAAGGCCCCCGAAAGGGCCTTTCTTCCTGTTCGAAATGCTTGAAACTGAAAGTCATATTCCTCTGTGGCTACTACAGGGCCTTTCTTCCAGCCTCGAATGCCTTGATATTGAGATCATGGAGTTTCGGCGCCAGAAGCTTCTTGATGGCGTCGATGAAATAGGCCTCCTTGATCTTCGGGAAGAAGTTGGAGAACGCACCGACGAGGACGACGTTCTGGGCCTGCAGGTTGCCGAGCTCTTTCGCTATGCCCATACCGTTTACAACGTGAACGTTTTCTTTGAAATACTTCTTAAAGGTATCTTCCACACCCTTGGGATACTCCATCTGGCCGAGACTCACCGACGGGGGAAGTATCTCCTGGGTGTTGATGACGATCTTGCCGTCCGGTTTCACCCAGTTGATGTAGCGAAGGGCCTCGAGCAGCTCGAAGGAAAGAAGGAAATCGACGTCGCCGTACTTGATGATCGGCGAATAG
>MVQQ01000168.1 GCA_002067555.1 Syntrophorhabdus sp. PtaB.Bin184 | reverse complement strand
CACCGCGGTGCCCGACGCGAACACCGTCCCCGACGGGTTCGATGTGATCGTTCCCGAGCCCGTTCCTGCCGTGGCGAGTGTGAGCGTGTAGGTGGTGGTCGATGTTGCCGCTGCCTGGGAGATGGAGAATGTTTTCCCCGCCACCGTGAAGGCGGCGGTCCTCGCCGAGCCTGTGTTGGCTGCCACCGAATAGGTCACGGTCCCGCTTCCCGTCCCGCTCGTGCCCGAGGAGATCGTTGCCCAGGATACCCCCGTCGACGCGCTCCAGGTACAGCCGCTCGCGGCTGTCACCGTGATCGTCCCCGTCCCCCCGCTGCTCGTGAAGGAGGCACTGGACGGTGAAATGGAATAGGTACATGAGGTTCCGCTCCCGTAGCTCACCTCGTTGGAGTAACCGCTCTCCTCCTGAGATGAGTCGTAGGCGGTCACAGCAAAGTAATGTGTGGTTCCGCTCGTGAGGTCGGAAAGCGTGTAACTCGTCACGTTCCCCACGTCGACGCTTGTCGTGTAGCTGCCGCTTGCTGTCCCTCTGTGCAGCTTGTATCCCGAGACGCCGGTCGCGGCGTCCCAGCCGAGTGTAACGCTCGCCGCCCCGGCCCTCGCCGAAGGATGGAACACGGACGCTCCCAGAAAGAGACAACACATAGCCAAAATCAAGAACAGAGAAAACGATCTGCTTCTACTCCTGTTGCCCTGGTGATACATCAAAACCTCCCGAAGATTTAATACGTGTCGAATCGACTGGCCAAGTTTCGATCGCTGCCCCGAGAAGAGCAAAAGTCGTGCCTCGGGGTGAAGAAATGTGCTATACTGTTGAAGTTAAAGGTGATGAGATGTTTCCGCAGTCTGTCTTCAGGGTTTCAAATGCAGGGTTTTCCCTTCATGTCAGAATTTTGACTGAAGGATATTTCCTTCATATCCTCCTCCCCGGTCGGTTCGTGTGTTGCCCCGGCGGATCATCAGGTGCCTGATCTGAATTAGCCGGCCCGGCGTTTTACCCGTTAAGGGCCCGGTTGGAATGACTGTCCCATGAAACTGAGCATATTCTCCAGGCTGTTTCTCGGGTATATAACCATCATTTTGATCCTGGGCGCCATAAGCGCGTACACGGTCCTGAGGCTTCGGCAGGTGAACGCCGAGGTGGGCATTATCTTCAATGTGGACCAGCGTGTTGTGGATCTCAAGCAGAAGCTCGTCGATTCCCTTCTTTCCCATGTTGGATCGGAGAAGAAACACGTGATCACTGGGGACCCGACCTTTCTCACGCAGATGGCCTCGGGGCAGAAGGCCTTCGAAGGATATCTGTCCCGTATCTCTGAGATCGCCGGCGTCTCCTCGAACAGGGACATCCTTGCGCGGGTGGGATCGGGGTACACACGATACCTGTCGCTCGTGAACGAGGAAATAGAATTGTCGAAGGCCGACCGGCCGTACAGCCGGAGTGAATACGGGCAGCGAAAGGAAGAGGCCGTGGCACAGGTGCTGGAGGCGTTGAAGGCGCTGGAGAGCTTCTATCTCAATGACATTCAGGAGCGGATGAACAGGATACAGGAGACGGCAGGATCGGCTGAACGCCTGTCGATCTTGATGTTCGCCGGCGCGGTGCTCGTCGTTATTCTGGGATCTCTCATCAGCACGCGGGGTATCACGAAGCCCCTGAAGATCCTGATGGCAAAGACAAGGGAGATCTCGCGGGGCGTTTTTGAGGGGAACCTCGACATCGGCTCGCCCCGCGAGGTCGCGGAGCTGGCCGGAGCTGTCAACCTGATGTGCGAGAAGCTCAAGAAGGTCGACACGATGAAGTCCGGGTTCTTTGCCACCATGTCCCATGAGCTGCGCACTCCTCTTGCATCGATCAAGCAGGGCATCAGCCTTCTTCGCGACGGCGCGGGAGGCCCGATACCGGACAAGCAGAAAAGGTTGTTCGCCATACTGTCTGAAGAGACGAACAGGCTCATCGACCTTGTGAACTCGCTCCTGGAGCTCTCAAAGATGGAGGCGGGGATGATGCCCTTCACGTTCGGCAAGGAGAACATTCAGTCCCTGATCCAGCGCGTGGTTCTGGAAATGACCCCTCTCGTGGAGGCGAAGAATATCCGCATCGAGGTGGATACGGGCGATGAGGGTGAGATCCCCCCCCTCAAACTGGACCGGGAGAGGATCCTTCAGGCCTTGAGGAATCTGCTCGGGAACGCGGTCAAGTTCACGCCTGATAACGGGAGAATAACGATAAATGCGGGCCGAAGGGATCGCACCGTGCAGTTCTCGATACGGGACACGGGCCCGGGCATTCCAAAGGAGAACCTTGAAATGGTGTTCGAGAAGTTTCATCAGTCACCGGGCCAGGCCCCGGGATCCATAAAAGGTACGGGACTCGGCCTGGCTTTCGTGAAACACATCATCACGGCTCATGGAGGTAGGGTGTGGGCGGAAAGCGAACCGGGAGAAGGAACCACGTTTCTCTTTGCACTGCCCTTGTGATGTATCTCGCGGCCTTCGGCTGCGCGGTGCCTGAAAGGACGGTTGATGCACCTCAGGAAACTGTCCAGGTGACCTCTGACGCGCGCCGGAATCTCAGCGAGGCGCGACGGCTTATCGCGCTGGGCAATTACGAACTATCCCTGAGAATATCGGAAGGCGTTCTGGCAGGACCGGCGGGACCGTCCCATGGCGACGAGGCGCTCTTCATCATGGGTCTCATCTTTGCCCACCCCGGGAACCAGAACAGGGACTATCAAAGGTCCATTGCCTTTTTCAAGCGGTTGAACAGGGAGTACCCCTACAGTCCGCTGAAAGAGCAGGCGAGGACATGGACGGAAGTGCTCGAGGAGAACATGAAGCTCAAGCGGGCTTCCGCGGAGGCCCGGGAGGAGAACGCACGGCTGAAGCAGATCATAGAGCAGTCGAAGAAGGTGGATATCGAGATCGAGGAGAAGAAGAGAGAAGAGAAAAGATAGGAGAGATCTATGTCCACGGGTAAGATACTGGTAGTCGATGACGAGAGGAATCTTCTGGAGTTGATCCAGATGGGCCTTGAGCAGGCGGGCTACGATGTGGTGACGGCGACGGATGAGGTGGAGGCGCTGATACAGGCGAAAGAACAGGTGATCGATCTTGCCGTCGTCGACCTTCAACTCGTGCGCACCGACGGCATAACATTGATGGAGCAACTCCATCTCATAAGCCCCGGCATGCCCGTCATCATCCTCACCGGCTACGGGAGCATCGAAAGCGCCGTGGAAGCGATGAAACGGGGGGCTTACGGATATCTCACGAAGCCCTTCGATTCCCAGGTCCTTCTTTTTGAGATAGGGAAGATGATGGAGAACCGGCGGATGTCCTCGGAGATCGAAAGGCTTCAGGGTCTTCTTGAATCGAAATACAGCTTCTCCAACATCGTGGCCAACAGCAAGAAGATGCAGGGTGTGCTGGAGACGATATCGCGCATCGCGAAGACGGACTCCACCGTTTTGCTCCTCGGGGAGAGCGGCACGGGCAAGGACCTCATAGCCAAGGCGATCCATCTCGCCAGCGACAGGAAGGAAAAGCCTTTCGTGGCGATCAATTGCGCCGCTCTGCCTGAGCCTCTCCTGGAGAGCAACCTCTTCGGGCATGAGAAGGGAGCCTTCAGCGGGGCCATCCGCGAAACGAAGGGACTCTTCCTGCAGGCCCATGGCGGAACGATCTTTCTCGACGAGATCGGGGACATGCCCCTTTCCATACAGGCAAAGATACTGCGCGTCATCCAGGAGAGGAAGATCCGTCCCGTCGGGAGCGAGAAGGTCATTGATGTCGACGTGAGGATCGTGACGGCGACAAACAAAAACCTCGAGGAACAGGTGCGCCTCGATCTCTTCCGGGAGGACCTTTATTACAGGATACATGTGATCCCCATCCACCTGCCCCCGCTGAGAGAGAGGAAGGAGGACATCCCTCCTCTCGTCGATTTCTTTCTCGGCAAGGCGGGTGCACTCATGAAAAAGGATATCAAGGGCGTGACCCCCGAGGCCATGCAGAAGCTGATGCTCTACGACTGGCCGGGCAACATCAGGGAACTGGAGAACGTCATCGAGTATGCCGCCGCGATGACCGACAGGGAGTATATCACGGAAGACCTCGTCTTTCAGACACGAGGTGTCGTTTCCCAGGAGCCGCTGAGGCCCCTCAAGGAGGCCAAGGAGGCCTTCGAGAAGAGTTATCTCATCTACCTTCTCGAGATATGCAAGGGCAACATCACGGAGGTGGCGAAATACGCGGGCAAGTACAGGGCCGACCTCTACGACCTTCTCAAAAAGCACAACCTGAGGCCCGAAGACTTCAAGAAGAGGGAGTCGGCGTAAGAGAGGAAGAGGCAGACCACTGTAATCGAAAACGATGACACCGGCCATGTTGCATGCACTACAGAATAATTGTTGTTTTTATGACATACAGGTGGACGGCTTTTTTGTATCCTGCAAATATAGGCTTCTCTCGCAAGCGGCACGTCAGGAAATGTCTCCCGGGGCAGACCCGTGGTAACCCGGGAGGTTCCACCGGGGGTTGCGAATGAGAAAAATGATTGGCGGGCGGAACAGGAAAGGCTTTACCCTCATCGAACTCCTTGTCGTCATGGTCATTGTGGGTCTTCTTGCCGCCCTGGTGGCCCCGAGGCTTTTTCCCAAGCTGGGCAAGGGAAAGCAGGCCGCCGCAAAGGCCCAGATCGAGCTTCTCGGGCAGGCCCTGGACCAGATGAGACTTGATATCGGTCGATATCCGACCACGCAGGAAGGCCTCGGCATGCTTGCCGTGAACCCCGGAGTGGAAGGTTGGGACGGGCCATACCTGAAGAAGGCCCTGCCCAATGACCCCTGGGGTAAACCGTATAGTTACCAGTGTCCTGGAAGTCACGGGGAATACGATCTCTTCACCTACGGGAGGGACGCGTCTCCCGGCGGCGAAGGTGAAGACGCGGATGTGACGAGCTGGCAGTAGCCGTGAGATAAGGATGGGGATACGGTCCGGACCATGAGATATCCGGCGATAGCGGTCATTTTTTTCCTTGCGGGGTTCTTCGGACCCATGGCGCACGCCTCCGAGGATGCCATCACGACCCGTCCCCTGACCGAGGATCCGCCCCCGATCAGACGCGCCGTCCAGCTTGAGACGGCCCCGCAGGTGATACAGCCTGCCCAGCCTCCTGCGTCTGCCGCGCAAGAGGCCGCACCGGCCGTCCAGCAGCCTGCGTCTGCATCACAAACAACAAAACCCGTGGCGGAAAAGGCTGTCCCTGCCGCGCAGAAGGCCACCCGATCGGCGCAGGAGACCACCCCGGCGCCGGCTTCACCTTCAAAACCCCCGGCCCCGTCTCCACCCCCGGGGCCCGGGGCGGCGAAGGCTACCCCGTCAGCGCCGGCTGTTCCTGCAGCACCACAGACCACCCCACCGGCCGTCCAGCCACCGCGGCCGCAGCAGCCTGTTTCCTTTGCTCCGGTCCGCCCCCAGGGCCGGGAGCCGCAGAAAGTGCAGCCCCAGAGGGCGCAGCCTCCTCGTCCGGCAGCGGGGCGCATCAGCCTCAACTTCGACGATGCCGATGTCTTTTCGGTGATACAGACCGTTTTTGGTGAGATACTGAAGGTCAACTATGTTGTCGACCAGAGGGTGAAGGGACGGGTTACCTTCCGGTCCGTGGCGCCCGTCACCCTTGACCAGGTCCTTCCCGTCATGGAGACGATCCTGCGGCTTAACGGCGTTGGTGTTGTTGAAGAGAGCGGCCTGTACCGGGTGGTTCCCATAAGCGATGTCGCGAAGGAGCCAGCCCAGGTGAGGTTCGGGAGGGAACCCGGGAAGGTGGTCATCCAGGGGAAGTCCATTATCCAGGTGGTGCCGCTGCTCCACGTGCACTCGTCGGAAACGATCAAGCTGATCACGCCCTTTCTCACCACGACCGCCGTGGTGATAGACCTGCCCAACATCAATTACATCATCCTCGTGGATACCGATTCGAACGTGAAACGCCTCCTCACCCTAATCAGTTTCTTCGATGGTGAGCAGACGAAGCAGAAGAAGCCGAAGGTCTCCGTGTACAATATCCAGAACGGCAAGGCGAAGGACGTGGCGGCCATCCTGCAGCAGGTCCTCCTCTCCGCAAAACCTCCTCAGGCCCCGGACGCCTCCGGCACAACCGCAGGCAGGACGCCCTTCGGTGCAGGCCACCGCCGGCGCGCAGGGGGGCGATATGCTCGTATCGCCGATCACGAAGATCATCGCCGATGAAGGCCTCAACGCCCTCATCATCCTGTCCACGCAAGAGGACTATGAGTTCATAAGAGCGGCGATCGAGAGGATCGACGTGATACCGCGGCAGGTGCTCCTCGAGGGCGTGGTAGCGGAGGTGAGCCTGAAGGATGAACTGAAGCTGGGCATATCCTGGGCGCTGCAGTTCAACCCCGGCGGCATGAGAGGCGTTCTGGGAGGCGTGGAGGGCACGGTAGGGTTCAACGTCCCCGGCGCGACGCCGACGAGCACCACGGGTACGGGCACCTTCACCTTCGCGGGCACCGTGGGGGGAGATTTCAAGACCGTTATCGACATGCTTGCCACGGATTCGCGGGCAAAGCTCCTTGCCGTCCCCCATGTCCTGGTGTCCGATAACAAGGAGGCCCGTATCCAGGTGGGTCAGCAGGTACCCGTTGTCTCCTCGGAGACCTTCGGTTCGGGAACGGTGGCGCCCCAGCGGACGATCCAGTACAAGGACATCGGTATCATCCTCAAGGTGAAACCCCGCATCAACGAAGGCGGTCTCGTGACCCTGGATATCACGCAGGAGGTCTCGTCCTACGAGACGATCAAGCTTTTCGATAACGAAGACTACATTATCCTGAAGAAGACGGAGACGACGACAAGCCTCGTCGTTCAGGACGGCAACACGATCATCATCGGGGGACTGATACGGGATGACATAACGAAATCCCGGTCGGGCATCCCTTTCCTGAGCAAGATCCCCGTTCTTGGATACCTCTTCGGACAGACCACGGACAGCGAACAGAGGACGGAGCTCATCATCCTGCTCACGCCCCGCGTGATCCGCACCCATGCCGACGCAAACGCGGTCACCTCCGATTACGTGGACAGCGTTACCCGGACAGGGAAGGGAAAGGTGAAAAGGGAAGAGCTCATCAAGGTGAAACCGGAGCCTCCACCTCCGGATAGTCCACAGGTCGGCTTCCCCCGGGACGGCGCGGAAAAGAAGAACGGCCCGGCTCAGGACGGCTTCCAGGCGCAGCCGGAAAGGGCGGAATAGAAAAGGAGCCATGAGGAATACCAGTGTCAAAAGGCAGAGCTACCTTCCTGAACGCCGAAGATTTTCCCACGGTGCCCCTCGTAATTGACGGGATATCGACACGTTTCATCCGCGAGAACAGGATAATCCCCTTCGAATTCAAGAACGACGTCCTGAAGGTGATAATGGCGGATCCTGAGGACCGTGAGGTGATCGAGGCCCTGCGCGTCGCCACAGCCGGGGAGGTAGAGGTCTACACCTCCGCCGGAGAGGTCATCGATGAGCACCTGTCGAAGTTTTACGGCCAGGAGGAGCAGAGCATTGACCGGATCATGGAAGGCATCGACGAAGAGGGTCAGGAGTCCCCGGGCGGGGTGGAGGAAGAGGACATAGGCCACCTCAAGGACCTCGCATCCGAAGCGCCCATCATCAAGCTCGTCAATCTTCTCATCACGAGGGCGGTGGAAAGCAGGGCGAGCGATATCCACATCGAGCCTTTCGGAGACGAGGTGAAGGTGCGCTACCGCATAGACGGGGTCTTGAGCGACGTGGAATCGGCCCCGAAACGGCTCCAGGCCGCGATGGTGTCACGGATCAAGATCATGGCGAAACTGAACATCGCCGAGCGCAGGCTGCCACAGGACGGCCGTATCAGGCTTCTCGCGGGAGACCGTGAGATCGACCTCAGGGTCTCCACGATACCTATCCTCCATGGAGAGAGCATCGTCATGAGGATCCTCGACAAGGAGAGCATCGTCATCGATCTCGATGCCCTGGGTTTCATGCCCGACACGCTTCGTGATTTCAACCAGCTCATAAAGAGGCCGAACGGGATCATACTCGTCACGGGACCCACCGGGAGCGGGAAGACGACGACGCTGTACGGGGCCCTTGACAAGATAAACTCGCCGGACAAGAAGATCATCACCGTCGAGGACCCCATCGAGTACCAGCTGAAGGGGGTCAACCAGATACAGGTGAGGCCGACGATCGGGCTGAGCTTCACCAACACCTTGAGGCACATTGTGCGGCAGGACCCGGACGTGGTCATGATCGGAGAGATACGGGATCTCGAGACGGCCGAGATCGCAATACAGGCGGCTCTCACGGGCCATCTCGTGTTCTCGACGCTCCACACCAACGACGCTCCCAGTGCCATCACCCGGCTCCTCGACATGGGGGTGGAGAGCTTCCTTCTGTCCTCGACGGTCCGGGGCATCCTCGCGCAAAGGCTCGTCAGGGTCATCTGCCTCGAGTGCAAGGTCGAGGATACGTCAGGGGACCAGGCAGAGGAGTTGAAAGCTCTCGGCATCCGCGGGGACGCCCGCCTGTACCGGGGTAAGGGATGTGAGGCATGCACCCACACCGGTTTCCGCGGAAGGATGGGAATCTTCGAGCTGCTTCTCGTCGATGAGGCCATGCGCCGCCTCATCCTGAAGAAGGCCGACGAGGGAGAGATCAGAAAGGCGGCCCGCAGCGGCGGGATGAAGACCCTCCTGGAGGACGGGATACGAAAGATCGAGATGGGCAGTACGACCCCGGGTGAGGTCTTCAGGGTTACCCAGGAGGACTAGGTGGCCATGTACTCATACACCGCCACGACCCTCGAGGGCGCCATCGTCGAAGGCGTTGTCGAGGCGTCCGACGAAAGGACCGCCGTCGAGAGGATAAGGGACACCGGGGTCATACCCCTCAAGGTGTCCATGCCCAGGGAGGGCCTCAGGAAAACCTTCGCGATCAGGTCCTCGAAGGGTGACCTTCTCACTTTCACCACGGAGCTCTCGGCGCTCCTCGGTGCGGGCCTTCCCATCGACAGAAGCCTCAACATACTCTCGGAGATATCGGAAGGAAAGCAGATGAAGGAGGTCATCAACTCCGTGCTCAAAAGCATCCGCGAGGGAAGCTCCTTTTCCGAGGCCCTGAAGAGGCATCCGGAGGTGTTTTCGAAGCTCTACGTGAGCATGATACGGGCAGGGGAGACCGGGGGAGTTCTCGATATCGTTCTCGACAAGCTCAACGAGTTCCTGGAGTCGGCAAAGGAACTGAAGGACAGCATCGTGTCCGCGATGGTGTACCCCCTCATTCTGACGGTCACGGGCGGGATATCCATAATCATTCTCCTCACTTTCGTCATTCCCAGGTTCTCGGCGATATTCAAGGAGATAGGAGGCAGCCTTCCCCTGTCGACGCAGATCATCCTGACATTAAGTCAGGCCCTGCGGTCCTGGTGGTGGGTGCTTTTCCCTGCCGCCGCCGTGGTCCTTGTGGGTCTCAAGTTCTACGCGGGAACGGAAAGAGGGGCTTTGAGGTGGGACGAACTGAAGCTGAAACTGCTCGGTGACGTTGTGACAAAGCTTGAGACGGCGCGTTTCTGCAGGACCCTGGGAACGCTCCTCAAGAGCGGCGTGCCGTTCCTGCAGGCCCTCGGCAACGCCAGGGACGTCATAGGCAACAGGATCATAGCAGGGTCCGTCGAATCCATCACCAGGAACGTCAGGGAAGGCAGGGGAATAGCCGGTCCGCTGATGGAGGCCGGTGTCTTTCCTCAGCTCGCGCTTTCCATGATCAAGGTCGGGGAGGAGACGGGGCAGCTCGACATCATGCTGCTCAAGGTGGCCGCTACCTATGAGAAGGCGCTCAGGGATGCCGTGAAGAGGTTCATGAGTCTTCTGGAGCCGGCGATAATCCTCTGCATGGGGATCATCATCGCCTTCATCGTCGTATCGATGCTGATGGCCGTGTTCAGTATCCTGGAGTTGCCCTTTTGAGAGCGATGGCATTCAGAAGAGTGGAAAGAGCGCTCGCGTCCGGCGGCGGGTTCACGCTCCTCGAGATCATGATGGTGATGGTGCTCGTTCTCATCATCCTCGGGATCTCGACGGTGTTCTTCTCCAGTATGCTTCCTTCCCAGAACCTGAACGCGGCGGGGAGGGAACTGTCGGCCATGCTGCGGTTCGCAAGGCTGCTGGCGAAGACGAACGGCGAGACCCGGACGGTCTTCGTCGATCTCGAAACCGGCCGTTACGGTATTGAGGGTGTGCAGACAAGACGCATCCCGCAGGGCATAACGGTGAAGATAACCGATGCCCTGGAAGGTGAGATCACGCGGGGGCGGTACTCGATCTCCTTCAGCGAGTCCGGCCAGGTGACGTGGGAACGAATAACCCTGTCCGCGGGCAAAAGGATCCTTTCCATCGAACTTGACCCTGTCCTGGGGGCGGTGGTCCTGAGAAATTGAGCTCGAAGAGGGGTGGGACGGATGAGGAGAGGGAAATGAGAAGGCTGCCCGGAAATAAGCGCGGGTTCACACTCCTCGAGGTCATCGTCGCTTTCTCTCTCCTGGCGGTGACCGTGACGGTGATACTACAGCTCTTCTCTTCCAACCTGAGGGTGCTTTCGACATCGGAAGACTACATCTCGGCCGTGGTGCAGGCGGAGGCGAAGATGAGACAGGTCCTCGACGAGGACGATATCACGGAGGGCACATCGAGCGAAACGACCCCTGAAGGATACCGCGTGGAAACCACTGTGTCGAAGGTCTACGAGAGAAGAACGCGGGACCTGCCCTTCGAGGTTTTGGAAATAGGAGTGAAGCTTTCATGGAAGAGTCTGCTGGCGGAGAGGTCCATGACCTTGAGGACCATGAAGACCGTGAAAAAGCAAAAGGCGGGCAGGATATGACGGTTCCGCGGTCAGGGTGTGACCCGGGGGACGGGGGAAAGGGGCGGGGTTTTACGCTCCTTGAGGTGATGATCTCGATTACGCTCATCAGCCTGCTCGTGGTGGTCATAGCCGGGGCCATGCGGCTTGCGCACCGTTCCGTCGAAAGGGGCGAGCGCAAGGTGGAGTACCTGGAGCGGTCCAAGGTCTCCTTCCTTGTCGTTGATGCTCAGATACAGTCGGCAATACCCCTTGTCAGAGCGGATGACGAAGCGGGCCGCCTGTTCTTCGAAGGGTCGGGGGACTCTGTGAGATTTGCATCGAACTACTCGCTGACGGGGGGTTACAGGGGGTACGTCACTGTGGCATACAGGGTGAAGCCGAACGGGGAAGGCAGGAGCGCACTGTACGTCGAGGAGAACACAATAGGGCTGGAGAATGCCAGGGAGATGAAGCTCTTCGAGGGGATGGAGGAGATACGCTTCGAGTATTACCGCAAGGAGAACGATGCCGACGACACCGCCGGGGAATGGGTCGAAGAGTGGACCGATGAATTGCTCTTCCCCCGGAAGATCCGGGTGAACCTCACCGGGGGAGGCCGGAAGGTCCAGCTCACCATACCGGTCAGGTCCCGGAGGGCGGCCTCATGATCCGGTCCCGTAAAGGCATAGCTCTTCTCATGGTGCTCTGGGTGATCACCATGCTCACGGTCCTCGTGATCTCCTTCTCCTTCCTGACGAGGACTCAGGCCCGTTCAACGATTTTCTTCAAGGAGGGGACGCAGAAGAAGTTCCTTGCCGAGGCCGGCATCGAGAGGGCGGTCATGGAGATCTACCACAGGCAGACATTCCGGAACCAGACCGTAATCGTTGAAGGGAACGAAGTGATGAGAATCGACGGCAGGCAGTATGACGGCCGGATCGGGCAGGGCAGGTATGATCTCAGGCTCCTTTCCGAATCGGGCAAGATCGACGTCAACAAGATGACGGACCTTGCCGGCATCACATTGAAGAACCTTCTCGTCAACACGGGAACGCCCGACGATCAGGCCGCCGTTATCGTCGATTCCATTCTTGACTGGACGGACAAGGACGATCTGAGGCGCTTGAACGGTGCGGAAGACGAGTACTACCTTGCCCTTCCTGTCCCGTACAGGGCAAAGAACAGGCCCTTCGACGCCATTGAGGAACTCCTGCTGGTGCGGGGGATGACCGCGGATATTCTTTTCGGTACCGGGGAACGCAAGGGGATCGTCCATTACCTGACCATATACGGGACGTCTTCAAAAGTGAACATCAACGCAGCCCCGAAAGAGGTGCTCATGGCCCTGCCAGGCCTCAACGAGGACACCGTCAAGCGGATCCTCAACCAGCGGGAGGCGGCCGAGTTCAGATCCGTTCAGGAGATCCAGGCCATAACGGGGCTCAATTTTCCCGTTCTGGCGCAATACATAGACATGAGCGAGACAGACATCTACACGATAGAATCCGTGGGTTTTCAAGGAGATTCGAAAGAGGGGTACGGGATCCGAGCGATAGTCTCCGTGCCCGGCACGGTACCCCGGTTTCTGTACTACAAGACCCCTTCGGAGATGCGCCGATGACTCCCGGGAAATTGCTCGCACGGTTGAGGCAACATGCCGACACCCTCGAAAGGTGGGTCAGGACCAGTCTTACACACTTCAAGAGCATCCTCGGCTTCAATGTTCTCAAGGGCGTCGTCATCCCGGAGAAATGTCTTTGCGCCGCCATCGGGAAGGGCCATGTCACAGTCGTCTGTGGAACGCAATTCCTGTCGCGGCCGAGGGTTGTGGGCTTCAGGCGCTTTCGCTTCGAGGAGGGGAGGTATCCGCGTCCGGAAGAACTGGCATCGGCGATACGCTCCGCCCGTGATGCCTTCCGGGCACGTGATGCAGTGATCGTTCTGTCGGTCCCGCGATCCTGGGTCCTGACAACGGTTGTCGAGCTTCCCCCGGTGGTGAAGGAGAACCTCGCATCCGTCATTGCCTACGAACTGGACAGGTTTACCCCCTTTACCCCGACCGAGGCCATGTACGATTTTGCGATCGCATCGGAGGATGCGGAAAAACTGAAGATCGCCATCGTGGCAATGAGGTCGGGGACGGCGAAGCCCTATCTCGACGCCCTTATGGCACATGGTGTGAGCCCGGTGAGGATAACGACGGAGATGACCGCCTTCGGCACGCTCTGCGTAATCCTCGGGAACGCGAGGGGCATGGTCCTGTGCATTACCGTGGATGAAGAAGGATACGACGGATGCCTGATGAAGGACGGGGTCTTTCTTGCCGGTTCGTCGGGGAGGCTTGCGGGCACGGACAGGGAGGAGGACATCGGGGAGATCAGGGCGGGGCTTTCCCCCCTGCTTGCCGGTTTCGAGACCGAAGGGCTGCCGCCCAATGTCTTTCTCGAAGCCTCCGGCAGGTATGCCCGCCTTGACGAAGAGCTGGGTGTTCCCGTGAAGACCATAGGCCGTGAGGATGTGAGGAGGTTCTTCAGGGCGGACATCGAAGACGGTGTGGCCGGTCCCCTCGGGGGTCTCGTGGAAACGATCTGGCCCGGGGCGAAGGGCTTCAACCTGGCTAAGAAGCGTCTCGAGGAGCGGTGCAGAGGTCTCACAACGCCCGTCACCTGGGTGCTCATAGCCCTCATTGCGGCGGCGGCCGTTCTCTACCTCGTTGTCCCTCTTCACATGGAGAAGGCGAGGCTCAATCGCATCGAATACCAGGTGAAGATACGCAGGGGTGAGATCCGGGCGATCGAGGCGCTAAGGCAGGAGATCGCATCAATCGAGGCGGACATAAAGAGGATCAGGGAATTCAAGGAATCCACCCCCATGGCCCTGGACGTCATGAAGGAACTGACCACGATCCTGCCGAAGAGCGTCTGGCTCACGCGGTTGAGGATAACGGGCGAGACGGTGGAGACCGAGGGATACGCCGGCTCGGCGACGGAGATGCTCCCGAAGCTTGAGCAATCGGGCCTCTTCAAGAAGGTTGAATTCTCTTCACCCACGATACGGGACACGCGGCAGAACGCCGACCGCTTCGTGATCAAGATGCAGATGGAGGGTTTCGAGGAGAAGAAGGCGGGAGGGCCGAAGGATGAAAGGAAGAAGTAGGCTCGTTTCCGTTGCCGCACCGGTCATAGTGATCCTTGCCGGGCTCGTTGCGTACCAGTACGGATATCTGGCCGTGAAGGGCGAAGTGGCGTCGCTCAGGGAGAGGCAGACGGCGCGATGGGGAACCCTGGACCGATACGTCAATCTCATCGCCGAGAGGCCTCTGTTCGAAAAGAGGCTGGAATCACTGAAGGAAAGGAGAAACGCCGAGGCCGCCAGGGTGATTTCGGCGGAAACCCTCAGCATCGCCGCGGCAACGCTTCAGAACATCGTGAAGGGGTCCATAACGGGAAAAGGAGGGTCCATAGCCAGTGAGCGTGTCGAAAGACCGGAGGACCTGGGAAAGTTCAAGGTGGTCAGCGTGAGCGTCGACGCAGTGCTGCCGGACACCAGGGCGCTCAGCGATGTTCTCTACACGCTGGAGACCAACGTACCATACCTTGTGGTCAGGGAAGTGGATACCCGTGTCAGGAATTTCAAGGATCCCAGGGACCTGATGGTCAAACTCCGGGTGTCGGCCTTGGCGAGCGGTAAATGACATGAAGGCCCTGAGATATCTCGTCCGCAATGCCACCGTGATGAACGTGGTTCTGTTCGCCGTGGTCATCGCACTTGTCGTCGTGACGGCCGTCCCTCTTGTCAGGATGCGCCACGGTTATTCTCTGCCCGGCGTCAAGGTGAAGCCGCCCGGACAGGAAGGGCCGCCGGCCGACCTGCAGCCGAAGCTGCCCTCGGACTATGCCGTCATAGGAGAAACGAACCTCTTCCACCCGGACCGGGTTATCCCCGTTGACAGGAAGGCGGAGGTCCCGAGACCCGAAATCGTCCTCTACGGCACGATGATCGACACGGCCCGCCTTGCCTTCATAGAGGACAAGAGGAATCCCGCGACGACTCCCGGCAGGGGCAAACGCCAGCGGGTCGTAAAGCTGGGGGAGGAAGTGGGCGGATACACCGTTGCCGAGATCGAAACCGACAGGATAGTGCTTGTCAGGGGTGAAGACAGGATGAACGTCCAGCTTTCCTCGCCCGATAAACGAAAGGACACCGCCGTTCCTCCCGCGCCGCAGCAGCCCGCACAGGCAAAACCGGTTCAAACGCCGCCCCCGGCCCCGGCGAGGCCGGCTCGCACGGTGCCGCAGCCTCCCGGTGC
>MVQQ01000167.1 GCA_002067555.1 Syntrophorhabdus sp. PtaB.Bin184 | reverse complement strand
CCCCGCCATTTTTTTTGATAAATAGACTGGTATCTGTATGGCTATGAAACTCATCATCTGCATACACAATCATCAACCAGTCGGCAATATGGACCACATTCTGGAAGAGGCCTATACGCGTTCGTATATGCCTTTTTTTTCTGTCCTGAAGGACTTCCCGGAGATCAAGGTCAACATCCATTTCACCGGTTTCCTCTTCGAATGGCTGAAGGAGAACAAGCCCGGGTACATAGCGCTCCTCAAGTCCCTCTATGACAGGGGCCAGCTTGAGGTGCTATCGGGGGGAATGTACGAGCCCATCCTTGCGCTTCTTCCTGAGGACGACGCCCGCGCTCAGATACGGCTCCATCTCGACGTGATGGAGGAGACCTTCGGCATCCGTCCCAGGGGCATGTGGCTGGCGGAGCGGGTCTACGAGCCGCAGCTGCCGAAGATCATGGCACGGGCCGGGATCGAATACACTGTCATTGACGATAATCATTTCAAATCCGTCGGTCTGAGGGATGAGGAACTCCATGGTTACTTCATTACCGAGGCCGATGGCGAGAAGCTTTTCATCTTCCCCGGTCTTGAGCTGCTCCGGTACGCCATCCCCTTCAAGGGCATCGAGAAGGTGGACGAGAGTTTTCGGGACATGGCGGCGGCCGGGGCAGACGTTGCCGTATTCGCCGACGACGGGGAGAAGTTCGGGCTCTGGCCGGGCACCTTCGATTACGTTTACGACAAAGAGCACTGGCTTGAATCCTTCTTCCGGTACCTGAGTGATAACATCGACTGGATACGGACGGTGACGTTCAGCGACTACATGGCTGCAACGCCTCCCAGTGGCAGGATATACCTTCCCTGCGAATCGTACAGGGAGATGGAGGAATGGTGTCTTCCCGCGCCGCGGGCGAGAGAATACTCCGAGCTCCTTCATACGGAGGATCTCGGATACCGCGATTTTCTGAAAGGCGGCTATTACAGGCATTTTCTTGTGAAGTACAGCGAAAGCAATGACATGCACAAGAGGATGATGCGTCTCTCGAAAGCGGCGAAGATGAATCCTGAGGCGAAGAGGCACGTCTACATGGCGCAGGCAAACGACAGCTACTGGCATGGTGTTTTCGGCGGCCTGTATTTGCCGCACCTGAGGGGGTCGGTCTGGCGGCATCTCATCGAGGCGGCAAAGCTGCTCGATCCGAAGAAGTCCTTCGTCAAAGGATCCATCGAGGATATCAACCTTGATGGATACGACGAGGCCGTCATCAGGAACAACGAAATGGAGGCATCCTTTCGCCTGAGGGAGGGCGGAGTACTCTACGGCCTCGACTACAAGCCTTCCTCCGTCAACATCATGGCCACGCTCAAGAGGCGGTACGAAGGGTACCATGAGAAGATCAGGGAGGCCGTCAGCCAGTCTTCGGCTGACGGCACGAAGACGATTCACGACATGGTGATGGCCAAAGAGGAGGGTCTTGACCGTTTTCTCCACTATGATTGGCACCGCAGGGCCTCGCTTGTCGACCACATTTTGGACACGGGTGCCACGCTGGAGGAGTTCTACCGGTGTGAATGCATCGAACCCGGTGATTTCGTCATAGAGCCCTATGCTGCGGAGATGGAGAAGGGCAAACGCAGGGTGGACCTCCTTCTAAGGAGGGACGGGCACTTCCGGAAGGGCGACGGGGTTCTGCCCCTTTCGATTGTGAAGCGGGTCTCCGTCGGCGAAGGGGCGGCGGAATTCACCGTCGACTATGAGCTTCGGGGAGAAGTCGATGTCCCCTTTCTTCTCGGGGTCGAGTTCAACTTCGCCTTCCTGGGAAGCGGAGGGGACCGCTACCTGGAGACAGAGAGGGGCAGGTATCCGCTGACGCTTCAGGAGGTCCTGTCGCCGGCGTCGAACCTGAGGTTCCATGATCCCTATCAGGACATCGAGGTCTTCCTGGAACTCGGCGAAGCGACGGAGATCTGGACCTTCCCCGTCGAGGTCGTTTCCCTGTCGGAAAACGGTTTCGAACGCAATTATCAGAGTACCATGGTCATGCCCGTATGGCACATGGACCTGGCGGGAGGGTCGAGAAGCATCTCTCTCAAGGTCCGCATGGATAAGGCCCGTCAGGCCTGACGCAAAGCACAATTCCGGTCAATGAATGAAGGAATGGTGGATCGGCGCGAACGATGCCCAGGGTTTCCGTCATCATAACTACCTTTAACCGCCGGCGCTTCCTCAAGGAGGCCCTTGTGTCCGTTCTGGCACAGGATTACAGGGACAGAGAGGTCATCGTGGTCGATGATGGCTCCACGGACGGGTCACGGGACGAGGTCTCCGGACTCCCGGTGAGGTATGCCTGGAAAGAGAACGGCGGGATCTCGAGCGCAAGGAACGCGGGGCTCACAATCGCCCGCGGCGACTACATTGCCTTTCTCGATGTCGATGACCTCTGGAAAAGGAGGAAGCTTTCCATTCAGATGGACGAAATGGAGCGGACGGGTACACCGGTCACCTACACGGACGAGATATGGATACGCAACGGGACAAGGCTCAACCAGAGACTGCGGCATCGCAAGTTCTCGGGGGAGATCTTCGAACGGTGCCTGCCCCTGTGCATCATCAGCCCGTCGTCGGCTGTCATCCACCGGAGCGTTTTCGATGCCGTGGGATCCTTCGATGAATCCCTGCCCGTGTGCGAGGACTACGACATGTGGCTGAGAATAACCGCTCGGTTCCCTGTGACCTTTATCGAAAAACAGCTTATCATCAAGCGGGGAGGGCATCCCGATCAGCTTTCACGGGCCTATGACGGGATGGACCGCTTCAGGATAGCGAGCATCGCAAAGATCCTCGGCAGCGGCACGCTGTCCCCCGGACAGACCCGCAAGGCAGTCGGGGAGCTTCGGACAAAGTGCCGCATCTACGCGGGTGGCGCCATGAAGAGGGGAAAGAATGAAGAGGGACAATATTACCTCAATCTTGCATCTTTATACGAAGAGAAGACGGTTCCCGGGGAAATGGATGAATAGCCGTTGCATTATTTGAGGCTTCCCTGCTTTGTCAACCTCGCCTGACTTGAGAAAAAAGCCCAAAACCTGTATAGTTATCAATGTCTTCAGGTAAAACCCGAGTCTCTTTCAAGGAAAAGGAGCCCACAAATGCCCTATGACGCGACAAAATTGGCGGACTGGCAGATATCCGAGGCCGCCGAGGCGAAGATGAAGACCATCTGGCAGATGCGCGACGAGATGGGTCTCGGCGACGAGGAGATCTTGCCTTACGGGAAGGTGGGGCGCCTCAACTATGCCGCGATCATGCAGCGTCTTAGTGAAAGGGCGAACGGGAAATACATAGATGTCACGGCCATTACCCCCACACCGCTCGGTGAAGGCAAGACGACAACAACGATAGGCCTCCTCGAGGGACTGGGCAAGAGAGGCAGGAACGCGGGAGGTGCGATTCGCCAGCCCTCGACGGGCCCGACGATGAACGTCAAGGGGAGTGCGGGAGGAGGAGGGAATGCGCAGGTCGTGCCGCTGACAGAGTTCTCCCTGGGTCTGACCGGTGACATAGACCGCATCATGAACGCTCACAACATCGCCATGGTTGCCCTCACCGCCCGGATGCAGCACGAGCGCAACTACGGTGACAACGAACTTGCGAAGAGGGGTCTTACGCGTCTCGACGTGGATCCCACCAATATACAGATGGGCTGGGTCATAGACTTCTGCGCGCAGGCGCTCCGGAACATCGTCGTCGGTATGGGTGGCAGGATGGACGGTTTCACGATGCAGTCCCATTTCGATATCGGGGTCAGTTCCGAGCTGATGGCCATCCTCTCTATAGTGCGGGACCTCAAGGACCTGCGCAAACGCATCGGTGAGATCACCGTCGCCTACCGGAAGAACGGCGATCCCGTCACCACCGAGGACCTCGAGGTCGCCGGTGCGATGTGCGCAATCATGAAGGATACCATCAACCCCACGCTCATGCAGACCGTGGAGGGCCAGCCCATCATGGTGCATGCCGGCCCCTTCGCGAACATAGCCATCGGGCAGTCGTCGATCATCGCCGACCTCCTGGGCCTCAAGCTCTTCGATTATCACGTCACCGAGAGCGGTTTCGGAGCGGATATCGGTTTCGAGAAGTTCTGGAACGTGAAGTGCAGGCTGAGCGGTCTTAAGCCCAATGTTTCGGTGATCACGGCGACCATACGGGCCCTCAAGATGCACGGCGGAGGGCCTCGTGTCGCCCCCGGTATCCCGCTGCCGCGGGAGTATACCCGGGAGGATCTGGGGCTCCTGGAAAAGGGCATCCCGAATCTCCTTCACCACGTGCGCATAGTCAAGATGTCCGGGATCAAGCCCGTCGTGTGCATCAACAAGTTCACGACGGATACGGACGACGAGATCGGCCTGGTGCGGAGATTGGCGGAAGCCGAGGGCGCGCGCGTAGCCGTATCAGAACAATGGCTGAAAGGTGGAGAAGGGGCGCTGGAGCTTGCCGATGCCGTCATCGACGCCTGCAATGAAAAGGTCGACTTCGGGTACCTCTATCCCCTGGAAATGCCTCTCATGCAGAGAGTGGACGTGATTGCGAAGAATATTTACGGCGCCGACAGCGTTCTGTGGATCCCCGAGGCGGAGGAGAAGGCACGGCGCCTGGAGGCCGATCCTGGCAAGAGCGATTACTTCACCATGATGGTCAAGAGCCACCTGAGCCTTTCCCACAAACCGGAGCTCAAGGGTGTCCCGAAAGGCTGGAGGCTTCCCGTGCGGGACGTCCTCGTCTTCACCGGGGCACGGTTCCTCTGCCCCGTCACCGGAGCCATAAGCCTCATGCCCGGCACCAGCTCGGACCCTGCCTTCCGCAGGATTGACGTCGACGTGGAAACGGGAAAAGTAAAGGGTCTTTTCTAGCGAAAAGCCCGTTTCAGGTTTCAAGTTGAAGGCCTAAAGAGCGAAAATGGATGCCTAAAACCTGGGACTATTCTTTCCAGTTTATTTGCCTGAAACCTGCGACCTGCGACTATTCTTTGACTTTTTCCCCCGTCTTCACGGAGAAGAGGTAGGTCTGGTCGTCGTGGGTGTTGATGAGGATCGTGCCCTCTTCGTCGTTGTATTTCAATTCTTTTTGCCAGAAGAAATGGCTCACCGTGTGCTTCAGCTTCAACTGGTTCTTGACGAGGTCCCTGATAAGATAGCTTTTCAGTTCCTTTCCGTTCTCGTAGAAGGCAAGCGCCAGTTGATCGACCGATGATGCCCATGGTCCCATGCGGACGATGTGCCTGCCGTCCGAGCTGGGATAGACGGAGAAGGAGTACCAGGAGACGGTCCACAGAGGGGTGGTCGAGCCATCGTTCCTGTAGAGCCCCGATACCCTGTATGTTTTTCTGAGCTCCGGGTTCTTGCTCACCCATTTTTCCGGTGGGGCGAGCATCACGAAGACGTATTGCCCGTTCTCCGTTTCCTTTGCGTAATCGCGGGGAGGGGCCGGTGTATCGGCGAAGGCGGGAAGGCAAAGCACCAGGGACAGGACGATTAGTTGAAGGACAAGGATGGATCTCACGGCGGCACTCATTGTCATTTCCTCCCGGATAATGTAGAAACAGGCGTATATAGTACTACGATCGGCGGGATCAATACAAGGCCGTCAATCGTGGCGCCGCGGACCGGATGGCGTGCGTCGGGGATCTTGACCGTCTCAGGGAGGCGAGGTTTGGTTCAATTGAAGAACTTCACATATACACACCCGGACCGTATCCTTCCCTCATCGTCCAGTTCGTAGAAATCGGCGCATCCGAACTCCAGCACGTCCCCCTTTTTGTACGCCGTTCCGAAGAAGGAGCCGTCTTCGAGGAAATCGAGACGGATCCTTACCTGGAGATAAATCTCATGGTCGCCGAACACTATCTTTTCCGGCTTGCCCAGCGTCTCCCGGAACGAGGCATGGTAGTTGGTCCAGTACTCAACTATGCTCTTTCTGCCGGTAAGACGTTTTTCGGAGGCGTCCCACACGCAATCCTCGGTCATGTACCGCGTTACCGACTCCCAGTCGTGGTTGTTGAAGGCCCTGAAAAAATCTTCGATGTCCCGGGTTGAGGCTATCGCGGGTTCCTGCATTTTCTTTCCCTCCTCGTGGTTCTCTCAGTCGTTGCTTGTGATCCTTTGCTTCAACGGGTCGACCATAAAGTCCAGGGACGTTTCCTTCTCCATGCCCCAGATGCGGCTGATAATCGTTTTCGCCTTTTCTGTGCCCGTAAGGTCCGTGAGATATTTGAGCACCTTCTCTTCGATCTCCCCATCCTCAAGGGGGTTGCCGGAGTCGCCGCGAGGATAACTGCGGTAACACTCGAGGGCCGATCCATCCTTCAGCGTGACGACGATCCTGCATGGCGCGCCTTCGGGAAACGTCCGGCTCATTTCCCCGTCTTCGACCACCTGTATCATCGGGAGAATGTCGGCGACGGCCTTCTCTTTTTCCGTGAAATCATCATTGAAGAACTCGTATTCGATGGTGCCCCTGACAAGGGCCGCGGCGACACAGTAGGGGAGGGAATGGGTCCGTGCCGCCCGGCTTGCAGGACGCCAGGAAGACGGGATGGCCGCTTCCCTTATGGCCTTGTCGTAGGTGTGCACCTCGACCTTTTCGATCTTGTGATGATCGCCGATCCTGCCCGAGATGTCCACGGCGGCATCTATCGGCGTCTGGCAGAAAACGAGCGCGGGCCACCTTTTAAAGGCAATGGATGCGAGATCGGGCGGAGGGTCCATAAGGGAAGGACTGTGGGGGATGAAGCGGTCAATACCTGCTTCGCCCTCGTATATCCCGCCGGGACCGGTGAAACCCGCGCGGGCCATGAAGACGGATGTGAGGCCGCGCATAGCGCAGGACGCGAAGGTGCAGTGTTTCCAGTCCGTAACGTCTCCTACGGCCGCCTGGTTGATGGTGAGCCCCAGCATGCCGGCTATTCTCTGGGACTCAGTCAGTTGATGAATGGAAAGACCCATCATCGACCCGATGACGAGGGGGGTGAAAAAGAGCGCCTGAGCATCGTGGTCGTAATCACCCCGTTCAGGGTCATATCGATTCGCGAATATGCAGGAAAGCCGGTATGCGAGCCATGTGCGGGACAGGACGTCGGTGCCTGTCCCGCCAAGCCAGTCGGTCAGTGACAGGATGAGGGAAACGTTGTCCGACGGATGACAGCCGCCCATTCGAGTGGGGGACATGTAGGTATTCACCAGGTCGCTGCGGCGGCCGAGGATCGTGTTCATGAACAGGGCCTCCGAAGGGTGCGCCTTGCGGCCGATCCCCCAGACGGTGATCCCCTCACGGTCGGGTGCGAGCGACGTCATGCGGTCGAAGGTCCCTATCATCTCGGTATCCCTGAGCGAGGCGCATATCCCGGCATAGGCATCGAGGATGTTGCGCTTCAGGAGGTGGAGGGTCCCGGGATCGATCTTTTCTCCCGCCATTTCCCGTACCTGCCGGGAGAGGATCTCTTCCAGCGTTTCTTTTCGCTTATCGGCCATCTCCGCCACCCCCGTTCCTCTTGAACTCCTCCACGACCTCATCCGTCGAGCGGACGTCCCCGAAGAAGAGTGTGATATTCTTCAGGGTGTTTTTGAGGAGGGTTGTGTCGGGCGAGGCCGTGGCGTCGGCGACGACCGTCACTTCGTAGTCAAGCTGCATGGCGTCCCTCGCGGTGGACTCGACGCAGACATTTGCCGCGACGCCTGTCATGATGAGCTGGGTCCTGTGCAGACTCTCCAGTTTCTGTCTGAGTTCCGGCGGGTTGGACAGAAATGCGCTGTAACGGTTCTTGAACACGATGTGGTCTTTGACGGGATTGACGTGCATGTCCCGAAATATCTCCGTCCCTTTTCCCTTGTTGCATATGGCGTTCACGTGATCTTTGTTGTGGAATGCCCCATAGAGGCCTCCGGTGTCGCCTTTGGGCCCGCAGGTGATGTTCTGCCGGACCCATATCACGGGAACCCCCAGTGACCGGCAGCGGTCCGCAAGGTCATTGGTGTGCGCTATGGCGGAGGCGATGCCGGGCATTGGTGCTTCCCCGGAGGGCGCGCAGGAGAAGTTTTGCATGTCGATGATGACAAGGGCGGCTCTTGAAGGATCGAGACGGAAGACCTGCGCAGACCGTCCCGTCTGCTTGAGAGCAGGGGCAATTTCCCGGCGGAGCTCCTCGAGCACCCCCTTTTTCGCGTTGCCGTCGGCCGCAAGGACTGCGAAGGCGAAGCTCAACAGCCATCCCAGAGTTTGGACGGCAAGAATCGTCCCGGATACGGTCTTCATGGAGACTCCTCCTTCATTGGTGTGCCGCCGATACGCTTAAGGCACGTGTCAGGCGCTCGTCCGGTTGTCGTGAACTCCTTATTCTCTCCGCATTTCCACCGGCATGCAAGAAAAAAGACACGTAACGGCCGGGGATGACAGGTTTGGCCCGGGGTATTCCCCTGCGGGTTGTCTTCCTTTATAATATCTGCAAGGCAGGGTGGTGCGGACAGGAATGAAGGGAGCAAGGAAGACGGCGGCACTTGCAGTGACGCTGTTCGTGGCGATGGTTTTTGCGGGGTGTGATGTGCTGCAGGACCATTTTCTGTACTTTCCGGATCATGTCCGGCCCTCCGCCGGGTCTCTGGCGGCGAAGAAACTTGCGTTCTGGATGGTGTCGGGGGATGATTACCGGGGACTTGTCGGTGAGCCGGAGACGGAAGCCCCGGCAGGCACGGTCATTGTCTTCCACGGCAATGCGGGCAAGGCTTCCGACCGCGGATTCTACGCGAAGATGCTCGTTGCTATGAACTATCGCGTCATCCTTGCCGAGTATCCGGGGTATGGAGGGCGACCGGGGAGCCGCGGAGAGGAGCAGTTTGTAAAGGATGCCCGCCTCACCGTCGAGGCTGTTTTCGCGAAATACGGCGGGCCCATCTACCTGCTGGGAGAATCACTCGGCTGCGGTGTTGTGGCCAAGGTAGCCGGCAGGTCGCCGGTGCCCGTGGAAGGCATCGTTCTTTTCACGCCCTGGGACAGCCTCTTGTCCGTTGCGGCCTCGCACGCCCCCGCTTTCATTGCCCGGCTTGTCCTGAAGGACCGTTACGACAGCGTGGCGAACCTGGCGAGTTTTTCCGGCAGGACGGCGATCATCGGGGCCGAGCGCGATGACATCATCCCCGTGGGGCACGCAGAAGCCCTCTACGCTTCAATCCCCGGGAGAAAGCACATGTGGACGATAAAGGGCGCCGGGCACAATGATTGGCCCATGTTCACGAGCGATGCGATGTTCAGGGAGATAATGGATTTTGTGGCAGGATAGCACGGGAGAGTATTTATCGCGGCCGCCGCCCGCGCCGCCGCCCATCCCATCCATGCCGGGACGTCAGTCCGGCGACTATGCTTTGTAGGCGTTTCACCCACATCTAATTCATCCCCATCCCGATACCAAATGCTCAGTATTTATTCTAACCTGATACCGTGGGATTGGTAACTGATGAGAGAGTGCGGCTGTGAGCGCCGCATCGGTAAATCTGAAGGACAAGGAGAAGAAGAATGGCAAACGCTAACGAAACCGATTTCTACGACAAAGTATTTCCGGTGCCTGACAGGGTAAGGGAAAAATCGTACATCAAGAGCAGGGAAGAGTACGAAAAGCTCTACAAGGAGTCCATCGAAAACCCTGACGCCTTCTGGGCGAAAGAGGCCGAAAAACGGCTTACCTGGTTCAAGCCCTTCGACAAGAAGAAGATCTCCGACTGGTCGTTCGGCGACGACCTCCACGTCAAATGGTTTGAGGGCGGCAAGCTGAACGCCAGCTACAACTGCCTGGACCGGCACCTGGAGACGAAGAAGAACAAGGCCGCCATCATCTTTGAAGGCAACGACCCCAATGACTGGAAGGTTTTCACCTACTGGGATCTGTACCGGGAAGTGAACAGGTTCGCCAACGTCCTCAAGGGCCTCGGCCTCAAAAAGGGCGATGTCGCTTCGATCTATCTTCCCATGATCCCCGAGCTCGTCATCTCCATGCTTGCCTGCGCCAGGATAGGCGTGGTCCATGCCATCGTTTTCGGTGGTTTCTCGGCGGAGGCATTGAGAGACAGGATCAACGACTGCAAATCGACGGTGCTCATCACCTGCGACGGCACTTACCGCGGTGCCAAGGCGGTCCCGCAGAAGGACAACGCGGACAAGGCGGCCGAGCAGTGCCCGTCCATCAAGACGGAGATCGTCGTGAAGCGTACCGGCACGCCCGTCACCATGAAGGACGGCAGGGACGTCTGGTGGGATGACCTGATGGCGAAAGCGGACCGCTACTGCAAACCCGAGGAAATGGATGCCGAAGACCCGCTCTTCATCCTCTACACATCAGGGTCCACGGGAACGCCGAAGGGTGTCCAGCATTCGACCGCGGGTTATCTCCTGTACGCATCCATGACGCAGCAACTCGCCTTCGACGTGCGCGAGGAAGATGTCTACTGGTGCACGGCGGATATCGGCTGGGTGACGGGTCACAGTTATGTCGCTTACGGGCCGCTGACCAACGGGCACACGAGCATCCTCTTCGAAGGTGTTCCCAGCTATCCCGGTTTCGACCGGTTCTGGCAGGTGGTCGAGAAATACAACGTCAACAACTTCTATACCGCCCCGACGGCCATCCGCGCCGTTGCAAAGGAAGGCGACGAGTGGGTCGAGAAACACGATCTTTCCTCCCTGCGCGTTCTCGGCTCCGTGGGCGAGCCTCTGAACCCGGAAGCCTGGTGGTGGTTTTACAACAAGGTCGGCGGGTCACGGTGCACCATCGTCGATACCTGGTGGCAGACGGAGAACGGCGGACACATGATCCTTCCTCTCCCCGGCGCGGTCGATATCAAGCCGGCGAAGTGCATGAGACCCTTCTTCGGCGTTGTTCCGGCGATCATGGACGAGGACGGCAAAGAGGTCGTGGGCCCGGGCAAGGGAGCACTCTGCATGAAGACCGCATGGCCCGGCATGATGAGGGGCGTGTGGAACAATCCCAAGCTTTTCAAGGAGAACTACTTCTCCCAGTTCCCCGGCCTTTACTTCTCCGGCGACGGTGCCGAGCGCGAT
>MVQQ01000166.1 GCA_002067555.1 Syntrophorhabdus sp. PtaB.Bin184 | reverse complement strand
TCTTCAGCATGGACGGCGACATGGCGCCCCTTGCCGACATTATGGAATTGAGGGACCGGTACGGTTTCTGCGCCGTCGTCGACGATGCCCACGGGACGGGTGTGTTCGGCAGAAAGGGAAGCGGTGTCGAGGAGCACTGGGGATTGAAAGGGAAGGCCGACATCCACATGGCCACCTTCGGCAAGGCCATGGGGTCCTTCGGCGCCTTCGTTCTTTCGGACCCCGTTGTCATAGAGTACCTCGTCAACAGGGCGCGGACCTTCATGTACACGACGGCCCTGCCTCCGGCGGCACTTGCGGCATCGCTGGCGGCCCTCGAGCTCGTGGCGGAAGACGCGTCCTTTAAGGATGAGCTCTGGCGCAACATCGACCACATGCGCGCGGGGCTCCTGTCGGCGGGTTTCGATCTCAAGGAAAGCGTGGGTCCCATCGTCCCCATCGTGGTGGGCAGGGACGCCGACGCCGTGAAGATGCAGAGGATGCTCATGAAGAAGGGCTTTTTCCTTCAGGCCATCCGCCCCCCGACCGTCCCCACGGGCACATCGAGACTGCGCCTCACGGTGGTCCGCAGCTTCTCGCGGGAACAGATGGACAACGCCATCGAGGCGATAACGGAAGCGGGAAGGAGGATGAGATTGGTCCCCTGAGGGGACCGATCGAACCGCTTGAACAGCTTGAGCCGCTTGAGCGGGAAAAAACCATAAAGCATGAGCAGGTTCCACCGCTTGAACCGCTTGAACAGATAGGAACGAAGGAAGAAGATTGAAAGACCGAAGAACTTAAAGACGAAGGACGGTTTGGAGCGAGATGCGCTAGAGCTGAATTCCTTTAGCGTTCAAGCGGCTCAAGCTGTTCAAGCGGTTCTAACGGTCTTTTGATCCGAAGGAGCAAAAGACCATGTACAGCAGCGAACAACTGAAGGATTGGGATAAGCGTTACATCTGGCACCCCTTTACGCAGATGGGGGATTATATGACAAGCGACCCGCTCATCATCGAGCGCGGGGAAGGCTTCCATCTCATAGATACCGGGGGAAGGCGCTACATCGACGGTGTTTCCTCATTGTGGGTTCTCGTCCACGGACATGGCCGAAAAGAGCTCACGGATGCCATGGAGAGGCAATCGAAGGAACTTTGCCATTCGACCATGCTCGGTCTCACCAATGTCCCCGCCGTTGTCCTCGCGAAACGGCTCGCGGAGATCACCCCCCGGGGCCTCGAGAAGGTATTCTACTCCGACAATGGGTCCACGTCGGTGGAGATCGCGGTGAAGATGTCCTACCAGTACTGGCAGCAGAAGGGGGAGAAGAAAAAGAGGCGCTTCATATCCTTCCTCAACGGCTACCACGGTGACACGATAGGCTCCGTGAGCGTGGGCGGCATAGACCTCTTCCACAAGGTCTACAGGCCGCTCCTCTTCCGGTCGTATAAATCGCCCTCGCCCTACTGCTACCGTTGTCCGCTCAAGCTCGATCGCGCCTCCTGCGGCATGGCCTGCGTCGAGGAGTTCGAGCGCGTGGCGAAGCGGTACCGTGACGAGGTCTGTGCCGTTGTGATCGAACCCCTCGTCCAGGGGGCCGGCGGGATGATCACCCAGCCCGAGGGTTTCCTGAGGAAGGTCTGGACCATCGCGAAGGAGAACGGGCTCCATTTCATCGCCGATGAGGTGGCCGCGGGCTTCGGCCGCACGGGGACGATGTTCGCCTGCGAGCAGGAAGGCGTCGAACCCGATTTTCTCTGCCTTGCCAAGGGGATCACGGGGGGGTACCTGCCGCTCGCGGCCACGGTCACGACGCAGGAGATCTTCAGCGGTTTTCTCGGCCGCTTCGACGAGTTCAAGACCTTCTTCCACGGCCACACCTATACGGGGAACCCCGTTGCCTGCTCTGTCGCCATAGAGAACCTCGCCCTCTTCGAGAAGGAGCGGACGATAGAGCTCATGGCGGACAAGATAGCCCTCCTTCGGCAGGAGCTGAAACGCTTCGCGGACCTCCCCGCCGTGGGAGAGGTCAGGCAGAGGGGCTTCATGGTCGGCATCGAGCTCGTGAAGAGCAGGAAGACCAGAAGACCCTATCCCCCGGCCGCGAAGGTCGGTCAGAATGTCACCCTTGCGGCGAGGAAGCGGGGTGCCGTCATCAGGCCGCTCAGCGACGTCATCGTACTCATGCCGCCTCCCGCCATAGACGCGGGGACGCTCAAAGAGCTCGTGGATGTGACCTACGATTCCATAAAAGACGTGACCGGCGCGCCCTAGGAAGGGAGCACGCCGGCCGGCTGTGACTCATTCGCTTTTCGTCTGTCTCAGACGGTAAATTCCCTCACCACGCCCTGGAGGCTCACCGACAGGCGGGAGAGCTCGTCGGACGCCTGGCTGACCTGGTTCGAGGCGGAGGATGTCTCCTTCGATATGTTGGCGATGGAATCGATGTCCTTGCTGATACCTTCGGAGGTCGCCGTCATCTCTTCCGTCGCGGAGGCTATCTGCTGGACCATGAGCTGCAGGTCGTCGACTTTCTTCACGATGTTGTTGAGGGCATGGCCCGCCTGCTGTGAGAGGTCGGCGCCCGAGGATACCTTCTTCTTCACGTCTTCCATGGCGTCGACCGCCCGGTTGACCTCTTTCTGGATGTTGCCGATCATGTCGGCGATCTCCGCCGTGGAATTGCCCGTCCTCTCGGCGAGTTTCTTGACCTCGTCGGCGACGACGGCAAATCCGCGTCCGTGTTCGCCGGCGCGGGCTGCCTCGATGGCGGCGTTTAAGGCCAGAAGGTTCGTCTGGTCGGCTATCTCATTGATAACGTTAACTATTTCGCCGATCTGTTTGGAAAGCTCTCCCAGGGAGCGGACCATCGTCGCCGACGCGTCGACGGTGCTCGCTATCTCCTGAACTTCCCTGACGGCCATGTCGACGACCTCCTTGCCGCTTCTGGCGACCTCGACGGTCTCCTGTCCCGACACAGCTATGTTGCCCGTGTTCCGGGCCACGTCGATGACGGTCTGGCTCATCTCTTCCGAGGCCGTCGCCACCTGCACGGACATCTGCGCCTGCTCATCGGAGCCCTTCGACATCTGGACGGCGCTGGCGCTCAGTTCATGGCTCGCGGAGGCGATGTTGTCCGCGGATGTGTTGATCTCATGCACGACGCCGCGCCACTTTGTGACCATGTTCCCCAGCGATTCGAGAAGTGCGCCCATCTCGTCGCGGCTCGTCACCTTCACGTCAACTGTCAGGTCGCCCTCGGCAAGCCTGTTGGCAACCTTCACGCCCTCCTCGAGAGACCTCGTGATCATCCGGACGGTAAAGAAGGTTCCCGCGGCGATAAGGCCCATGATGACGATGGAGATGACGATGAAGATGATCCTCGCGTTGGCGGTCTCCTTTGTAAGCTCGTTGAAGCGCGTCTCTATCCGCTCCTCGCTCAGCTTGACGAGCTGTCTGAAGAGGGTGTCGATGGTGTTCGATATGGTGCTCGTATGCTCCGACCATATGGCCGATGCCTCGTCGTTTTTCCCTTCCATGGCGAACTTCGCCAGCTTCACGTTATGTTCCTTGCCCTTTCCCAGCTGTTCCTTGATCTTCGCGAGGAGGTCTTCGAACTCCGCCTTGGTCTTCGGATCCGTGACGTTGGCCATGACGCCCTCGATCTTCTTGATGGCCTCGCCGTAGGACTTGCGTGCCTCATCTATCCGTGCCTTG
>MVQQ01000165.1 GCA_002067555.1 Syntrophorhabdus sp. PtaB.Bin184 | reverse complement strand
TGACCCGCTTTGTGGAAATAGGTCCGGGAAACGTTTTGAAGGGGCTCGTCATGAGGATAGACAGGCGGGCCGAGGTCTTCTCCACAGGGGATCTGCGCAGCCTCCATTCCGCGGTCGGGAGGTGTTGCTCATGACGAGAAGGGTCGTTGCGACGGGTATTGGAGTGACCACCTGCCTGGGCGCAGGCCGGGGAAGCCTCGTCGAGGCGATAGCCGAAGCGAGAAGCGGCATCTCGGATGTCACTCTGTTCCCTACGGCAAGGTACAAGGCTCACATCGGTGGAGAGATCAAGCACATGCCGATCCAAGACGGTAACAGGGTGAAGACCTTCCTTTCATACGTCGTGAACGAGGCACTGCAGGACGCCGGGATCACCGGGCCGCTGGGGGACCTGGAGCTCTTCGTCGGCACTATCCACGGCAGCCTGGACATCTGGGAAGAGTGGTACGGAAGCCGCGGCAATGCGCCTTGCGATGTGGATGCCATCCCCCCGTGGCGGCTCCATGAAGGTCTCTTTGACAATGTCGCGGAGCGGGTGCACCTTCACTCGGTATCGTCCACGTGTACCTCATCGTCGGCCGCCGCTGCACTTGCCGTCCAGAGCATAACGGCCGGAAGGACAGGCCTTGCGGTGGTCGCCGGAGTTGAGGCTCTCACGAGCTTCGTCTATGGAGGGTTCAATTCTCTCAACGCCCTGTCGCCGACTGCGTGCAGGCCCTTCGACAGGGGCAGGGACGGGCTCGTACTGGGGGAAGGGGCGGCAGCGCTGGTTCTCGAGGATCTCGAAGCGGCCCGCCGACGAGGGGCGGACCTTTACGGGGAGCTTGCGGGGCTCGCGATGACCACCGACGGCAAGCATCTCACCGCTCCCGATCCTGCGGGGACCGGGTTGGCACGGTGCATCGGACTGGCCTTGAAAAACGCACGAGTCGAACCGGAATCGGTGGACTATCTGAACATGCACGGGGTGGGTACCGTCCCAAGCGACAGGATGGAGTGTGTCGCAGTGAGGAGAGTCTTCAGAGAAGCCGTTTCGCGAATACCCATGAGCTCGATCAAGCCCATGATCGGACAGACAAATGGAGCGGGAGGGGCAATTGACGCGGCAGCCTCCCTCCTTTGCATCAAACACGGAAGAATCCCGGCAACGCTTCATCATCTTGAACCGGAGCCGGAATTCAAGGGTTTCGATTTCGTCTCTCGCGAGCCGAGGCAGAAGAAGATGAAGACCGTTGTGTCGATTAACAACGCCTTCTGCGGAGGCAACACTGCACTTGTCTTTAGGAGCGTGTGATGGAGCAATCGAGCATAGCAACCGGATATTCGTACATCACCATTCGCGCCGAAGAGATCGAAAAACAGTATGAGGCTCTTGTCGGCCCCTGGGAGAAAGGACGCCTGCTCAACCGCGACGCGAAACTCGTCCACATGGCCGCCCACTCCGCCCTCGCCATGTCGCACCTGGACCTTAAACGCACGGACAAGTCGCGGATAGCACTGGTCCTGGCGACAACGCTGGGAACGTTCGAGAGCTATGAGACTTTTTTCGAGAGCATGAGCAATCATGAGCCGAAGCCGACGGCGTTCTCCAACGCGCTCCCCAACATAGCGGCCGGGGCTCTGAGTGTCTTCTACGGGCTCACCGGACCTTCGCTGACTCTGTCAAGCGGTCCTGACGGCGGCGTGGACGCCCTCATGGCATCCCTTGACATGATTGAAATGGGTGCAGTCGACGCGGTCCTCGTGGGGGCGTGGTATATGCCTTCCCGCACAACCGCGCTTTTCGACCTGCCTGTGGAATGCGAGGTTGCCCTTGTGCTTCTTGAGTCGTCGGAGAAGGCCTCCGAGACGCGCCGGGCGCTCGCCCGTATTTGCCGCTCCTATCAAAAGAACGCGGCGCCGGTCGCAGAGACCATCCTCGCCGAACCCACAAACGGGGAGAGAAAGGACGATACGGAAAAGTGCCGGATCTACGATTCGAACGGGTTCCGATGCAATTCTATGCCCGACGGGCGATCCTTGGGAGTCTCGGTGTTGAGGCTTCTGATAAAGGAGATAAGGCGCGTCCACGCCGAAAACGGCAGTTCGTCCCTGACGGTCTGTCAACCTGGGACCGTGATCTCCTTTCAAATGGACGGGTGTGCACCATGTTGCTCCTGAGAGGATTCCAAACGGAGGTTGAAGCGGAAGTGCGCTACGGTGAAACGGACCAGATGGGTGTCGTCTATCACGCGAACTACTTTGTCTGGTTCAACACGGCGATCGACAAGCTCCTGTCAAAACTGGGAATAGGCATCAAGGACGGAGAGAAGCAAGGCTATTTCATGCCTATCGTCGAAGCGAGATGCGTCTACCATTATCCTGCACGCTATGGGGACCGGGTAAGGGTAAGGGCGGTTCCTGAGGAATCCTCGGTCGCACGGCTCGTCGTCCACTACGAGGTTATCAACGCGAGAAGCAAAAGGCTCCTCGCGGAAGGCCGAAGTGTGAGCGTACTGGTAGACAAGGAAGGAAGGCTGCAAATAAGAATTCCCGATGCCTTTGCCGGAGCCCTCGGGAATCTCTCCCGGGCACCCGCCGCCGAGAAGGAAGGCAAGGTTGGAGGATCGGCTTCATGAGATCGAGGAGGGTCGTCATCACCGGCATAGGGATCATATGCGCCATAGGCAAGAGCTACGAGGAATTCACACGGTCGCTCAGGAACGGGAGGTGCGGGACGGATCGCATCACCGCCTTTGATGTGTCGGGACTCAACAGCGTATACGGGTGCGAGGTCAAGGATTATTCGCCCCTCGATCACTTCGGTAGAAGGGAGCTGCGGAGGATGGACCGTGGTTCCCAGTTCGCCCTTATCGCTGCCCGACAAGCATTGCAGTCGAGCGGCATCGTGACAGCCGATCTCGATGCGGCCAAATGCGGGGTGGTGCTCGGGACAACGCTGGGAGGATTCGTGTCAGGCATGGAGTATTACCGAAGGTGGCAGGCAAAAAGGCTCAGCCTCGGGTTTCTGCTCGATTATCCGCTTTACTCAGCCGGCGCAAGGATATGCGTGGAGACCGGCTTCACCGGATTCAACATGGTCTTCTCTACCGCATGCTCGTCGTCCGGTGTTGCCCTGGGCCACGCCTTCGACCTGATACGAAACGGGACAGCCGATATGATAATAGCCGGAGGATTCGACACGATGGCGGAGATCACCTGCTCGGGGTTCGGTGTCCTTCGAAACGTCTCGCCCGATATCTGCCGCCCCTTTGACAAGAACAGGAAGGGCATCATCCTCGGCGAAGGGGCGGCCTGCGTAGTCATGGAGGAAGAAAGCCTTCACAGGCGGCGCGGGGGGCCATGCCATGCCGAGTTCCTCGGCTACGGGATGAGCAGCGACGCCTATCATATGACGGCGCCGGACATCACGGGCAGAGGGCCGACCGCCTGCATGGAGCAGGCGCTCGCGAAAGCGGGGGTCCAGGCCGACGGAGTCGACTATATCAATGCCCACGGCACGGGGACCATTCACAATGACATGATAGAGAGCCTTGCGATCAAAAGGTGTTTCGGGCCGCGCGCCTATCTGATACCGGTGAGCTCGACAAAATCGATGCACGGGCACACACTCGGCGCGGCCGGGGCGATAGAGGCCGTCTGCGCGATCGCCGCCATGGAAGGTAACTTCATACCGCCAACTATCAATTACTCCACACCCGATCCGTCGTGCGATCTCGATTACGTTCCCAACGAAGCACGGGACGGGCAGGCCAACGTGGTTCTTTCGAACACTTTCGGGTTCGGCGGAAACAACTGCTCAACGCTCTGGGGACGGTACGTGGAGTGATACGACAACCAGGAGGTCAGAGGTGGTTTTAAGTATAGAGGAGATAAAGGAACGGCTGCCTCATCGATACCCCTTCCTTCTCGTGGACAGGATTGTCGACCAGTCACCGGGACGGTGCGTGGGGGTGAAGAACGTGACGTGCAATGAGCCCTTTTTCCAGGGGCACTTTCCCGGTCAGTCAATCGTCCCGGGCATGATCATCGCCGAGGCGATGGCCCAGACCGCGGCGTTCACGCAGGACACAGGCGAGAAATCAGCGTCAATGAAGGGTTTCCTCACGGCCATGAACATCAAGTTCCATCGGCCGGTTGTACCCGGGGACCGTATGATCATCGAGGTGCGCATGGTCAAGGCGTTTTCGGGGCTGACGAAATTCGTGGGAGATGTTCGAGTGGACGGAAGCACCGTGGCTTCAGGCGACTTCGTCGTTGCCATTATACGGGAGCCTGAGCAGACGGCTCAGGTCACACAAATCAACCAAAAAGGAGCAGGACAATGAAAAAGGTCAGTGCAGCTATTCTCGTAGTTCTTATGGTCCTCTGGGCACACGCCGGTATCGCGAATGCCGAAAGCGCGGCTTCAGCCCCGGACGTCGGAAAGATACAAAAGCTCAGGGAGGCGATAGACGGAAGCGAGAGAACACTCAGGCAGAACCCGCAAGACAAGGAGGCGATCAAACTGCTCTCGGAGAGCTGCGAGCGGATGGACAAGGAGAACGCGCACGATCTCGAGACCGTCAAGCTCATGGCCATCGCCTACCACAGCCTCGCCTCGGCGAAGATCAAAGGAACGACCAAAAAGGCCATCGCCTACCTGGAGAAGGCCCGTGAGCTGAGCCCGGACGACATGGAACTCCTGGCATACCTGGGAAGCGCGATGACGATGTCCGCAAGGGACTCCTGGAACGTGGTCGCGAAGCTGAGCCGTGTCAACAAGGGGATCAATATGCTTGACACGGCGGTTGCCAGGGCGCCCTCCAACATCGCGCTGAGGATGATACGGGGGAGCAACAGCATGGCCCTGCCGGGGATGTTCAACCGGAAGGACGTTGCCCTCAAGGACTTTCTCTTCGTAGAAGAAATGCTCGGAAAGAAGCCCGAGTGGAATGATCACGACAAGACCCTCGCCTCATCCGTCTTCTACAGGCTCGGCATGATCTACAAGGGTAAGTCCGAGGAGCAACAGGGAAAGAGCTACTTCGAGAGGGCTGTGAAAACGGCACCCGGGTCGTTTTGGTCAAGCCTGGCGAAGAAGGAGCTCAGTGCCGAAAGTTAGGGGGAACTATGATCGAGCTGAGAGATGTCACAAAAGACTACAGGCTCGGAGAGACGACGGTGCAAGCCCTGCGAGGCGTGACTCTCCACATCAAGGAAGGGGACTTCGTTTCCGTGTGCGGTCCGTCCGGCAGCGGCAAGTCGACCCTCCTGAACCTCCTCGGCTGTCTCGATATGCCGACGTCGGGAATGGTTCTGCTGATGGAGAAGGATGTCGCCGATTTCCGGGACAGCGAGTTATCGAGGCTGAGAAACAACACCATAGGCTTCATATTCCAGTCGTTCAACCTCATCCCCGTTCTGACCTCATTCGAGAACGTGGAATACCCGCTGTTGATCTCAAAGACAGGCAAGAAGGAGAGGAAGCAAATGGTAGCGCGCATGCTTGATGAGGTCGGCCTCTCGAAGTTCGCAAAACACAAGCCCGACCAATTGTCGGGCGGGCAGCGGCAAAGGGTGGCGATCGCGAGGGCCCTCGTGACAAACCCGAGGGTCGTGCTCGCGGACGAGCCGACAGCCAACCTCGATTCGGCAACGGGGCACGAAATCCTCGAGCTGATGAAGAAGATGAACGAGGACCACAGGACCACGTTCATCTTCTCTACCCACGATGCGAAGATACGAGGATATGCAAGTGATGTCTACACAATCTCCGATGGAAGGATCGTCCAGTGAATACGCTCATACTCGCAATAAAGAACATTTTCAAGAACAGGCGGAGAACGGTTATCACATTCCTGGCGATCACGTCGGGAATGACGGGGCTTATCGTTTTCGGGGGCTACATGGAGTTTACCTTCATGGGCCTCCGGGAATCGACGATACGAACGCAGCTCGGTCACGTCCAGGTCGCAAAGAAGGGATATTTCGAAAAGGGACTCGCGAACCCGGGGAAGTACCTCATCAGGGAATCGGAATCGGTGGAGCGGGTCCTTGCCCGGATGCCGGAGGTCAAGCTTGTCACGAGCAGGCTCACATTCTCCGGTCTCATCAGCACCGGCGAAAGGACCCTTTCATGCAAGGGGTTCGGGATCAATGTGGCGGAGGAAAGCGCTGGCGACATGAACACCTTCGAGACGGTCGTCGATGGGCAGCAGCTCGACGAGAGCACGGGCCCGGGTGACGGAGTGGTCGGGGTGGAGCTGATGAAGGCCTTGGGCGCCAAGGTAGGCGACTACCTCACGCTCCTCACCACGACCATAGACGGAACAATGAACGCCCTCGAATTCAAGGTGGTCGGTGTTGCAGAAACGGGCTCCAAGGAGTACGACAGCGTCTTCGTGAAGCTCCCTCTTCCCTTCGTCAAGCGCCTGGTCAACTGCAACGCCGTAGAGAAATTCATGGTCTTGCTCAACGACACGGACGACCTGGGGAAGGCGACCAAAAGGATAAATGGGCTCCTCGCTACGGACCTGCAGGGCATGGAATATCGAACCTGGTCGGAGCTTGCGGATTTTTACCTGAAAGTCGAGAGGCTCTACAGGGGGATATTCGACATCATCATCTTCATCGTGGGGGTCATCGTGTTATTCAGTATCGCAAATACGATCACCATGTCCGTCTTCGAGAGGACCAGGGAGATAGGGACGCTCAGGGCCATCGGGACGACGAGGCTGGGCACGATGAGGCTGTTTTTGACCGAAGGCATCTTGATCGGTATCATAGGCGGCATCATAGGGGTCGTCGTCGGCATCATGGTCGCGTACGCGATCAATTTCAGCGGCGGGATCTACGTGCCTCCTCCGCCGGGCCAGAATAGGGGTTACCTGGCCATGGTGCTCATCGTGCCCCAGGTAATACTCTACGCTTTTGCGTCGATCGTCGGCGTGTCTGCCCTGTCGTCGCTCTACCCGTCCTTCAAGGCGTCGAGACTGAAGATAGTGGAGGCTTTGCACCACATATGAAAACGATGCTGCTTACCCTCATTGCCGTCTTATTCTGTATTGGCGGGGCCTTTGCCCAGTCGAATCAGGGGATCTTGGAGAAGATCGACAACATACGCGCACCCGGCAAGACTTTTACCTTCAACTTGAAGGTGACGGTCCATACACCGGAAAAGGAGCAGGTGACGGAGCTCTTCGTGAGAACGAAGGATTCGAAGAAGAGTCTCGTCTTCTACAAGTCGCCGGCCTCCGAGAAGGGCAAGATCATGCTCATGGTCGACGACAATATGTGGATCTATATGCCCGGCAACAGGCGCCCCATACGAATTTCGCCGCAGCAACAGATACTCGGCAGGGTGTCGAACGCCGACGTCGCAAGGGTGGTATTCAATCTCGATTACCGCGTCGATTCGGTCAAGAACGGCAGGATCGACAACAAAGACGCGCTCAGCATCTCCCTCAAGGCCAGGACAGCCGGTGCCGCATACAGTTCCATCGACGTATGGGCCGAGAAGGAGACGTACAGGCTGATGAAGGCCGATTTCTTCGCGCTCTCCGGGAGTCTCCTGAAGACAACCCACTACCGGGGATACGAAACCATACTGGATGCTGAAAGGCCGACCATCCTGGAGGTCAGGGATTCAATGAAAAAGGATGAGTATACGGTGATGGAGTACAGCAACATGAAAGTTGAAGAGACGCCGGAGACGCATTTCCAGAGTACCTACATGGAACGGCTCAGCTCTAGATGACCGGCAAGTGCCTGAATGATGACCTTGCTCCGTGCTTCTGCATTGTTACTACTGCTGTCGCTGGGCCTGCTTCCCATCGATGCCTGTGCCGAGGGTTTCGCCTTCGACGCATCCGGCAGGATCACGGAGCAGGTGATATATCTGGATCTCAAGAAGGACTACCTGCTCAATCCCGGGGCCGGCTCCGCATCGTCCCCCCGGTGGACCAACAGGCTCTACCTCTATGAGAGCGTCACGGTTTCCTACAAGAACGCAAGGTTCGTCGGCAGGATGAGACCCACCCTGCTGTCCACACCGGGCGGTTACTCGGAAGGGGATTTCCTCACGGACGACGCATACGTGGAGATGCGGTTTCAGGACCGGTACTTCGCATATGCGGGGAAACGCAACATCCGTGAAGGCGTTGCTTACGGGGCCAACCCCGTCGATTTTCTGGGAGAGAAGAAGAAGGTGGACTGGACCCTGAGGGAAGAGGAAAGGCGGGTTGAACGGGAGGGCAATTACTTGGCGGGCCTCGATCTTTTCTTTCGCAACGCCACTCTCACCGCCATCTTCGCACCTCACCTCAGCGGGAATCAACAGGAAGAGGACCGTCTGCTCCTGAAGGCGGCCTTCCTGCTTGAGCGTATCAAGACCGACGCTACCCTCCTCTACTATTACGGTGATAAACCCGGAGCAGGGCTGGCCGTCTCCACGACGGCCGGTCACAGCCTCGTACTCTACACGGAATCCGCCTTGAGATGGAATGAGGGGAGAGGGAAGATCCGCATGATATCGGCACGCACACCGCGAACGTACGCTTTGGTTGATCCTGGAGACGACTCGGGGACGTACTTGAACCTGGTTGTCGGTGGGCAGTACACGTTTGACAATAAGGTAAATATCATAGGCGAGTATATTTACAACGGCGAAGGCTACGACGCATGCGACTGGAGGAATTACATCGACTTCGTGAAGTATGCCCACGTCAATCGGGAAAAGGGATTTGTTTCCGGGCTGATGTCGTCGTATCTCGCCCAGGCGAACAGCATAACGACGTTCGGCCAGATGAGAAGGAACTACCTTTTCGCTCGCATCAACAAGCCCGATATAGGGGGAAAGATCGACGGGAGCCTCGTCTTTGTGGGAAACCTCGATGACCGAAGCTGCCTTCTGAGCCCTTCCCTTGTGTACAGGCTGAACGACCGGGTCGCCCTTACCGCATCTGCGCAGTTCTTCATCGGCAACAAGGACATCGAATACGGCATGATACCCTGGCAGAACGCGGTGAGTGCGGGCATAAGCGTCTTTTTCTGAAAGACACCTCCCTCCACAATCTGCCATTCGCTCTCCGCCATGGCAGAGAACGCCGGATACAGCATCATTGCTTCAGGGGAACGATGGCTCTTCGCATAAGTTGAAAATCCAGGAATTTATGTGTTATGTATAGTATATGTGGGCCATCATATGGTGGTAATTCAACATGGAGATGAGTTATGTCCCTTCCACACGCCCTCTTGGGTCTTATCAATTACAAACCGGCAACAGGGTACGAGCTGAAGGCGCGCTTCGAGCAGTCGGTCCATTTCTTCTGGAACGCCGGGTTG
>MVQQ01000164.1 GCA_002067555.1 Syntrophorhabdus sp. PtaB.Bin184 | reverse complement strand
GTTTCCTGCTCGGCGAACGCGCGGACAGGGCCATCCCGGGCCTGCCGGAGGACCTCGTCAGGAAGAACCGTCCTTTCCGCGGGGAAATACGATACAAATTGCAAAACGATTACAGGATGTTCCGTGTTGAGAGCTTTGCCGTCAGGAACGCCGACGAGAAGGGAGAATGGCAGGCCATCATCTTCAAGGACGTGGTGAAGATGAAGGTCAGCGAGGAAGAGCACCTTCTCAGGAAACGGACGGAGAGCGTGGGAATGCTGGCGGGGGGCATTGCCCATGACTTCAACAACATGCTCACGGGTATCCTCGGCTATGCGGCTCTCATGAGGAAACTTCTTTCCGATGCAAAGCTGTCCCGCTACGCGGAGGCGATCGAGCACTCCGCCCAGCGCGCATCCAAACTGACGAAGCATCTCCTTAATTTTTCCCGCCGGCAAAAGAGATCGACGGGACTTGTCGATGTCAACGCCCTTCTCGACGACGTGCTCTTCCTGCTGAAACAGAGTTTCTTCAACGTGCGTATCGAAAGGGACTTTGACGCCGCCCTCCCAAACATAAAGGGCGACGAGGCGGAGCTGCAGAACGTCTTCCTGAACCTCTTCATCAACGCGAGGGACGCGATGGACGGGGATGGTCTGCTACGCATTGCCACCTCGCGGCAGGACAAAGGCTACATCTGCATCGAGATAGAGGACACGGGCAAGGGGATCGATGAGGCGCTGCAGCACAAGATATTCGAACCCTATTTCTCCACCAAGGAGAGCGTTTCCAACCTTGGGATGGGCCTGTACCTTGTCGACAAAGCCGTCAGGGACCACGGCGGTTTCATCGAGATCGTCAGCGAGAAGGAAAAGGGGACCATCTTCTACCTCTATCTGCCTGCCCCATCGCTGCGGGTGTCCGAGGCAAAGCCCAGGGAGGCGCCGCCCCAGGGCCGGAGTTTGAGGGGCAGGACCGTCCTTGTCGTGGACGATGAACACCTGGTCCGTGAATTGCTAAAGGGCATCCTCTCTGAAACGGGCGCCAGGCTTTTCGAGGCCGAGAACGGCGAAGACGCGCTGGAGATATGCACGCGGCATCAGCATGAGATAGACCTCGTGGTTCTCGACGTGATCATGCCGGGAATGAAGGGCGACGAGGTGCTCCGGCGTATCCGGAAGATTCGCGAGGACATGAAGGTCATCATTTCGAGCGGGTTCATGAGCGAACAGCAAAGGGCAAAGCTGAAGGAATTGAGGGTCGACGGTTTCCTCGACAAACCCTTCAAGGACGACGACGCGCTCTCGGTGATAATGGAAGTGCTGGAAAGACAGTAGACGGGCACACGAGTCTGCCCTTCGGGCAAACGGGCACACGGGAAAAAGATGTGCCTCTCTTGTTCTGCTTTCACCCGTTCACTCGTTAGGCGCGTGAGCGCCGACCCGTTTGCGCGAAGCGCGGACCCGTGTGCGTTTTCTCCCTATTTCAAATTCTCCTTCCTTCTCCACCTTCTGTGTGAGGCTACGGCGAAGCGGTGGGCTTCGTCGCGCATCTTCACTATCTCTTTGAAGACGGCAGATGCCCGGGGCAGGGCGAGAGGGTTCTTTCGTGCAGGCACATAGATGATGTCTTCCATTCTCCTGCGGCGTTCCCCTTTCGCGATGGAGATGATGTCCTTCTCAACGTTATTGCCCTTAAGCACCCGGTGGGCGGCTGCCAGCTGTCCCTTGCCGCCGTCTATTATGAAGAGGTCCGGCAGGGGTCCGAGGTCGGGATTGTTCACCCTGCGTGTGAGAACCTCCGTTATCATGGCGACGTCATCCATGGTTTCCCCGGAGCGGATATGGAAGACGCGGTACTGGTCCTTTGCCGGCTTGAAATCCTGGAAGACCGTGAAGGCGCCCGTCGGGTTCTGTCCGCCGATATGCGAGATGTCGTAGATCTCTACACGCCGCGGCGCGGTCTTCAGGCGCAGGGTATTCCTGAAGGACTCGTCGAGGGGCAGGATTTCCGGCTCGTGAAGGTTTTCCACGGCGAGGCGCACCATGTCCCTCACACCGCTGTGAGAGGGGCCCATGATCTTCACGGCGCCTCTCTTCCTTTCCCTGAGATACGTCTCCAGGACGTCGCTGTCATCCATCTCCCCGGAGAGGATGATCTCGTCCGGTATGGGTCGCGAGTTGTAGTACTGGAAGAGAAAGGTCATTATCATCTCTTCCGGGTCTTCCCCATAGAACCGTTCCTTGTACAGGCGCCGCGAGAGAAGGACGCCCCGGCGGAAGGTGAGGACAACGAGAGAGACCCTTCCCGTCCCCTCGGAGAAGGCCCAGACATCCCTGTTCTTTCCGAAATGCTCGTGGACATGCTGTTTTTCCATCATCGACCGTATGGCCTGATGGCGTTCCTTCAGTTCCTGTGCCCCCTCGAAGTCCCAGGCGGCTACCTTCTTCGCGATGCGGCCCTCGATATCCTTCAGGACCTTTTCATCCCTGCCGGAAAGGAAGTTCCGCACATCATCTATGGTCCCCGCGTATTCGGCGGCGTCAACGGGTATGACGCACGGCGCCGGGCACTTGCCCACCTCGTAAAGCATACAGGGTCTCTTCCTTTTCCGAAAGACGGTCATTTTGCATTTCCTGACGGGGTAGAGGCGTTCGATGAGCTTCAGGATCTCCCGGACGTCGCGGGCGTGAGGATAGGGACCGAAGTAAAGGGAGCCGTCGTCGACAATCTTGCGTGTGGCGAAGAGCGCGGGGTACTCGTCATTGACCGTGAGCTTCAAAGATATGTACGATTTGTCGTCCTTGAGGTCAATGTTATACTTCGGGGCATGCTGTTTGATGAGGTTGTTCTCGAGGAGAAAGGCCTCTTTCTCATTTGCGGTGAGTATGAAGTCCACCGCGTGGATCGTCTCCACCAGTGTCCGTGTCTTGATGTCCTTCACATCGTCGCGAAAGTAGCTGCGGACACGGTCTCGGATGTTCCTGGCCTTGCCTATGTAAATGATCCGGCTGCCGCTGTCCTTGAAGAGGTAGACGCCCGGTGATCCGGGCAGGCCGTCGATCGTCGTCGCCGGGATCACAGGGTAAGCTCCGTCTTCTCGATGGCCAGCAGTCTGTCGCGAAGCAGCGCCGCTTTCTCAAAGTCCCATTTCTTTGCGGCCTCTGCTATTTCCTTCTTCAGTTTCCTGACCATCTTCGAAAGTTGCTTCGGCTTGAGTCCCTTCGCGTCCAGTTCGTCGACGGGCACCTCGTAATAGTCCTTCTCGTAGATGGATGAGAGGACATCGACGATGGACTTGCGGATTCCCTCGGGAGTTATCCCGTTCTCCTCGTTGTAGGCACTCTGGACGGCTCTTCGCCGCTCGGTTTCGTCGATGGCCCGGCGCATGGATTCGGTGACGGTATCCGCGAACATGATGACCCTGCCGTTGAGGTTCCGGGCGGCCCGGCCGCAGGTTTGAATGAGAGAGGTCTGGGAACGCAGGAAACCTTCCTTATCGGCGTCAAGGATGGCGACAAGGGATACCTCCGGAAGGTCGAGACCCTCCCTGAGGAGGTTCACGCCCACCAGAACATCGAACTTTCCCAGCCTCAGGTCCCTCACGATGGCAACCCTTTCGAGGGTGTCGATGTCTGAATGGAGGTATTTTGTCCTGATGCCCCTGTCGATGAGAAAGTCCGTGAGGTCTTCAGCAAAACGCTTGGTAAGGGTCGTGACGAGGACCCGTTCCTTCGCCTCCGTGGTCTTCTTTATCTCGATGATGAGGTTCTCCACCTGGTCCTTGGCCGGTTTGAGGATGATCTCGGGGTCCATGAGGCCCGTGGGCCGGATGATCTGCTCCGCGATGCAGCCCCGGGACTTGGCAAGTTCGTATTGAGCGGGGGTGGCGGATATGTAGAGGACCTGTTTCTCCCGTGCCTCGAACTCCTCAAAGGTGAGAGGACGGTTGTCGAGCGCCGAAGGCAGGCGGAATCCGTGTTCGACGAGAGTTGTCTTGCGTGACCGGTCTCCGCGATACATGGCGGCGAGCTGAGGTACCGAGACGTGGCTTTCGTCGATCATCACGAGGGCATTCGCCGGGAGATAGTCCATGAGGGTGGGCGGGGGTTCGCCGGGAGCTCTGCCCGTAAAATGTCGGGAATAATTCTCGATCCCCGAGCAGTAACCGAGCTCCTGAAGCATTTCGAGGTCATACCTGGTTCTCATCTCCAGGCGCTGTGCTTCGAGGAGCTTGTTATGGGATTTCAGGAGGTCAAGGTGGGCGGCGAGTTCCTCCTCGATGGATGCGATCGCCCGGTCTATCGTCTGGCGGGGCATAACGTAGTGCGTGGTGGGGAAGATGGTTAAGCGCCTGAACCGTTCGAGAGCCTTGCCTGTGAGGGGATCGATGCTGGAGATGGACACCACCCTGTCCTCATCGTGGATGATCCGGAATGCCCTGTCCTCCTCATAGGGCGGGAAGACGTCTATCGTGCCGCCGCGAACGCGGAACCTGCCCCGGTAGAAATCCATATCGTTGCGTTCATACTGGCCCTGAACAAGGCGTTGAAGGATGGCCTGCCGCTCGATTGGCTGTCCCTCCTCGATGTTGAGAAGCATTCCGTAGTAAGTCTCGGGCGAGCCGAGGCCGTAGATACAGGAAACGCTGGCAACGATGATGATGTCCTCGCGTTCGAAGAGCGCGTTCGTTGCCAAAAGTCGCATCCTGTCTATCTCTTCGTTAATGGATGAGTCCTTCTCGATGAAGGTGTCCGTGGAAGGGATATAAGCCTCGGGTTGATAGTAGTCGTAGTAGCTGACGAAGAAGTGGACCTCGTTTTCAGGAAAGAGAGTCCTGAACTCCGCATAGAGTTGTGCCGCCAGGGTCTTGTTATGGGAAATGACAAGTGTCGGCCTGTTGACGCGCTCGATGACGTTCGCCATGGTGAAGGTCTTGCCGGATCCGGTAACCCCGAGCAGCACCTGATGGGCCACTCCCCCCACGATATTCCCGGCGATCCTGTCGATGGCACCGGGCTGGTCTCCCTTTGCCTCATAATCGCTGACAAGCCTGAACCTGCGCATAACGCTATAGTCTAATGTCCTTTTGACGGTATGTCAAAAGGACGGCTTGAACCGCTTGAACCGCTTGAACGTTGGAAGCAAGAGGCGGAGAATCATCTTCTCCTGAAAAAAGGGTTCGTTCTTTTCGCGCTCAAGCGGTTCAAGCTGTTTAAGCGGTTCAAGCTGTCTTTTTCTTAAAGTTCGACGGTGATGCGTCCGATAAGTTTTTCAGCGCGGCAAGAGGAAAAATGGCGCGCGAAAGCGCGTCAGGGAACAAAAGCTCTTGACATGGCGTCTGCAAAAGTTTAAAGATTAATCATTAATAGTTCAAATCATCAATCTTAGGAGGAAGGGGTCATGAAAAAGGTTTTGTTGTTTGCACTTGTCATGCTTGTCAGCATTGCATTTGTGGGAGCCGGCTTTGCCCAGGAAAAGGCGAAGGCCCCGGAGAAGGCGAAACCAGCCGCCGAGAAGCCTGCGGTAGACAAGCCCGAGCCTGCAAAGGACGAGAAACCGGCAGAGGCCAAGGAGCCTGAAAAGGCAGCAGAAAAGCCGAAACCGAAACCAATTCCCGGTTTTGTCGGCAAGGTCACCAAGACGGATTCCGTCTTCAAGACCATCAGCGTTCAGCGCGGCAAGGATGAGGTTTCATTCGATGTCAGCGATGCGAAGCTGAAAGGCTACAAGAACCTTGACCAGATCAACGTTGGTGACAAGGTTACGGTTCAGTACAAGAAGGGCGCCATGACGCTGGTCAAGATAGCGGGAGCCAAGAAGGCGAAAGCGAAAGCTGCCGTAGCGAAGCCGAAGAAAGAGAAGAAGGAAGGCGCAACGGACGAACAGAAGCCCGCGGATGAGAAGAAACCTGCGAAGAAGAGCAAGAAGGTGAAGAAGGACGAGAAGAAAGAGGAAAAGCCGGAAGAGAAGAAATAACCTCTTAACTTCAAGATAGTGTGACCATAAAAGTCCCGCCTTCGGCAACGAAGGCGGGACTTTTATGCTTCGACAGGAGAGAAGCAAAAACGACCAATTGACCAAATTCCAATGACCAATGAAAATGATAATGACCAATTGACCAATAACCAATTGAACAGACGGAAGGGCACAGCGGACTGTTCGTATCGTTTTTCTTTGGTTATTGGTTATTGTCTGTTTCTCTGGTCATTGGAATTTGGTCATTGGTCATTATCTTGTTCAGAATAGATCAACCTCGTGCGGAATGGAGGATGTACCCGTCCTGAAACGTTGTCTTATAAGGAAGGCATTCCGGGAATGGGATCATCCTGGACAGCAGCGGGTCTTATCCATTGCCATCTCTTATAGGGAGTCGATCTTGCCGTAACGATAAGGTAAGGCTCGGCCTGGTCTCAACGGAAGGGGAATGTGCCTGATGCGGGGAATGTGTGCCTGAAATGCTGTGCTTAACTGCAGGGATGGTCCTGTTGGAAGACCATCCCTGCAGAGCTTTTTTAGAGTTTACCTACAAAAATGAATGCGATAACGAGAGCGTAGATGACCAGTGATTCGATGAGGGCGAGGCCGAT
>MVQQ01000163.1 GCA_002067555.1 Syntrophorhabdus sp. PtaB.Bin184 | reverse complement strand
GAGATAATCGAGAAGGGCCGGGCGAAGCAGGAGATCATATCAACATACCGGTGTGATTTTGGAGGTAAGGACCAATGAAAAAGTATTCCATAGAGACGACGGTGGGCATCTTCATAGTGGCCGGTCTTATCTGCATCGGCTATATGACCGTGAAACTCGGGAATGTATCGCTCTTCGGAGAGAAGAGCTATCCCCTCAAGGCCCGCTTCACCTCCGTTGCGGGGTTGAGGGTGGGAAGCTCCGTCGAGGTGTACGGCATTCAGGTGGGCACGGTGACGAGCCTTACCATCGACCAGGAGAAGCAGATGGGCGTGGTGGGGATGAAGATAGACAAGGGGACGGTCATCTACGACGATGCGTCGGCCATCGTTAAGACCGCGGGTCTTATCGGCGATAAGTACGTAAAGGTGGACCCCGGGGGATCGGGAGAGGTCCTGAAACCAGGAGGGACGATCACCCAGACCTCCGTGCCGGCGGACATCGAAGACCTTATCGGCAAGTATGCCTTCGGGGATGTGAAGAAGCCTGCCGGTGAGGGCGAGCAACAGCAACCCGTTAAATGATCTAAGGAGGAGGAAGTGAGAAAAGCACTGGCCGGTCTGATGATATTCATCGTATCAATGGTACCTTTCCATGTTCTCGCGGGGTCGGCCCTGGATATGGTGAAGACGAACGCCAACAGCGTTCTTGACGTGCTCAGGGACCCGAAGCTCAAGGGGGATGCCGGCAAGAAGGTCAAGGAACAGAAGATAGAGGCCGCGGCAGAGAAACTCTTCGACTATGTCGAGCTTTCGAAGCGGACCCTGGGGCTCAACTGGAACAAGCTGAGCATGGACCAGCGCAAGGAGTTCGTCGAGCTTTTCAAGACACTCCTCAGGAACACCTATATAGACAGGATCACGGCCTACACCAACGAGAAGGTTGAGTTCGCAAAGGAAGTTCAGCTCACCGAGACCACGACGGAGGTGCAGAGCCTGGTCACGAAGGGCAATACAAAGGTGCCCATCAACTACAGGGTCATAAAGAAGGGCGGCGATTGGATGGTGTACGACGTCGTCATTGAGGGTGTAAGTCTCATCAGCAATTACCGCACGCAGTTCAGAGAGATCCTCGGAAACAATCCTCCGCAGGTGTTGATAGACACTCTCCGGAAAAGGGTAGGGAAATGATGGCGAAATGCCGCGCTGCCGCCGGGCAGACCCGAAACCGAATGTCCGTGACAGCCATGGGCGGGTTCTGCCTTGTCGTGGCGTTTCTTTTCTGCTGTCCCTTTCTCCATGCGGAAGAGGACGCCGCGGAGGTCGGCAAGATCACGATACGGGACCTTCAGGACGCCGGGGACAGGTCGGCACGACCTGTCGCTTACACCATGGCGGTCGGCGACACATCGTGGAGAGGCCTTCGGGCGGCCGAAGGCGAACCCGGAAACTTCTCTGCTTTCGCCGCCAGGCAGACGGCGTCCGATGAGTACGGTGACGTGAAGGCGGAGGATGTGGGCGAGGCAACCCCCGCCGCGCAAGGTTCCTCCGATCCCTATGGCGATGTAGTCACCGACGAGGGGGCCTCTGCCAGACCACGGCCCCAGATAGCCGATCCCCTGCGGCCCTTCAACGTGGCGATGTATCATTTCAACGACAAGCTCTACTTCTGGTTATGGAAACCCGCCTCCACGGGTTATTCCTATGTCGTGCCCCTGCCGTTCCGGAATCTTTTCAGAAACTTCTACCGCAACCTGACGGCCCCTGTCCGTATCCTGAATAACCTCTTTCAGGGCAAACCGGGCTATGCCGGGGAAGAGTTGGCGAAGCTCCTCATCAACTCCACCGTCGGTGTAGGGGGACTTCGTGACTGCGCCGATGAATGTTTCGGAATAAGGGGCCGCGATGCCGATTTCGGCCAGACCCTGGGCAAATGGGGTATGGGTCCCGGCTTTTATCTCGTATTGCCCTTTCTCGGCCCCTCCAGCCCCCGTGACGGGTTTGGTTTTCTCGTAGACTGGGCCATGAGGCCGCAGACGTACGTTGGGACGGAGTTCTTTGACTACCAGAACGTGGGTCTCTTCGCCCACGAGAAGATCAACAGCACATCGTTCCGTCTCGGTGAATACGAGGCCCTCAAGAATTCGGCTGTAGATCCCTACGTATCCATGCGGGACATCTACATCCAGTACCGCACGGACCTCATCGAGAACCGCTAGCGAGCCGCGGGGGATAAGGCGGCTTTCCTCATGATCATGCTCCGTTGCCCGCATCCCGGAAGCAACGTCGTCACGCCCCTGTCCCTGGCCGCCTGTCAGGCCGTATACTGTTCTCAGGTTCTTTATGAGCCGGGAACCCAAAAAACAGGGGGGCAGTCATGTCACTGTTGTTCATCCAGTACTGGGATGTCATTCAAGGCAGGGAGAAAGAGTATTCCGATTACCTGAACAACACCTATCTGGCTGAGATAACGACCCTCGGCCTTGTGCCCGTGGGGGGATATTTCGTCGAGGTTGGTTTTGGCCCGAGAACGATAACGGCGTTCTCGTCGGAGAGTCTCGAGGACATTTCCAGGATCATAACCGGCCAGGGGTTCCGGGACCTTGCCCTGGGCTTGAGAAGGTACGTGGCGAACTACAACAGCACCGTCCTCGAACCAGACGGCACGGTCAAGCTGGGGAGGTATCCCGTCCAGAAAGGGGTCTGGAAGTTCAATCAGTACTATGACCTGAGGCCCGACATGAAAGAGAGGTACGGGGACTTCATGACCAATGAATACCTTCCGGCAATGGCGAAGATCGACCACGTCACCGTAACGAACTGCTGGAACGTGGTTCTCGGCGGTTTCTGCGACATCATCCTCGAGATCACCTTCAAGGACCCCGAGGACATCGGGCACCTTCTCAAGAACA
>MVQQ01000162.1 GCA_002067555.1 Syntrophorhabdus sp. PtaB.Bin184 | reverse complement strand
CACGCCGCAGAATGTGGCGGTGGGCGATTGAGCTTCCTGGCGACGGAATGCTTCGGTGGGCGGGGGGATGGTGTGGAAATGGGAAACTCACCATCCCTTTCGTCTGCCGGACGTCAAGAATACCTGAGTGAAGGAGTAAAGATGGTGTGGGCCGACATTGATGCAATGTTGTTAGAAGGTAAAGGCGAAGGGATTGAACAGGCAAAGGCATTTATCGCCTCTTTGCCGCGGGAGTTGATCAAACAAAAAAGCCGGGGGGGGGGTTATGACCCCTTCGGTGATAGAGAGGGAAGGCATAGTTGCCTACTTTCGAAGAGAGAGTTGCATGTTGCGGGCTCTCATGGATAACCCGGGGACGTATAGGATGCCTGAGTGCATATACAAGGGCGAAGGAACGGGGTGGGTCGATGATTATCTTTCCCGCTCTCCCAGCGGCCGCGCCCTCCGTAACCGCATCCAGGCCGTCATCGACGGGACGGAAGAACTGGTCCTGGAGAAGATGAGGTACAACGGCGGCGGGTTGAGGATCATCAATCTGGGCTGCGGCACCGGGCGCGACACCTTGGAGATGATGAAAAGGAATGTCCGGTGGAATGGCTCCGTTCTTCTTGAATGTGTTGATCTCGACAGGGAAGCGCTCGATTCGGGACGGGAATTCGCCCGGGAGATGGGGGTTTTGGGAGTGGACTTCGTTGAGGCAAATATCCTGTCCCTGGCCCACCGGGAGGAATTCGACGTGGGCCTTCTCATCGGCGTTCTTTGCGGTATCCCGGCATCCCGATGCGTCGCCATCCTGAAGAAGATCAGGCCCTACTTCAAAAAGGGTGGGATTCTCGTCGCCAGTAACGTGACGACGGCCATGATCGACGAAGACCCCTTTATGTCCTACATCCTGCAGGAATTCGTAGGATGGAATCTCGTATACAAGACCCCGCAGCAGCTGCAGTACATCTTCGAACGCGCCGGGTACGAATGGAAGGGATGCTTCTACGACGAACCTCATCATTTTCACTGCATGGGGATGGGAGTTGTCCTGTGAACAACAATGTGAAGAAATGTCGCGTCGGTAGAGTAAGGGGGCGACGGCGATGAAAAGAGTATTGATGACCGGCGCTACCGGGTTTGTCGGGAGTTTCCTTGCCGCGGCACTCATGGAAAGGGGGCACAAGCTTGTACTTCTCAGTCGGCGCAGCCGGAACAAAAGCGCCCGGCAACGCGTGGACGAGGTCCTTGGATGTGTCACCCGGGGGGTGAACCGGTTCAAGGGACAATATATCGTAGTCGAGGGCGACGTGACCAGAGAGCATCTCGCCCTTGGCAGCGACGCGGGCGACCTGGGGAAGATCGATGCCGTGTTTCATCTCGCCGCGGCTCTTGATTTCCTGCAGACGAATAAAGAGAACGTTTTCCATACCAATATCGTGGGGACGAGAAACGCTCTCGATCTTTGCACCGCCTGGCGCATCAATGAATTTCATCACGTGAGCACTCTCTTCGTTGCAGGTGACCGTGAGGGCACGATCATGGAGGGTGACCTCGACTGCGGGCAATCGTTTATGAACCCATATGAAGAGTCAAAGCTGAACGGCGAGAAGCTCGTCCGAGAGTGGGCCCGGAGAGACCCCCGCAACAGTCATCGCATTTATCGTCTGCCCGTCGTGTGCGGTGATTCGATAACAGGAAAAACCATAGCCTTCAACGGTCTCTACGGCTTTTGCGCCCCTTTCTGGGTAGTGAAACAGCAGATCATCAGGCGCATGAAAAAGAACGGCCACGACCTCGACGGCTCCGGGATCACACTTGGCCCAGATGGAACCCTTCACATCCCTTTGACGGTCCAGATTTCCTCTGATTCTTCGCTGGACATGATCCCTGTCGACTGGGTCGTGCGGAATATCGTGCATCTCTTCGAGTCCGAGGGCTCGAAGGGACTGACCTTCCATTTTGCCCACGCAGTCCCGCCGAAAGCGACAGATATCATCCGGATGTGCTTTTCGGCGATGGGAATAACGGGTATCGACGTCGTCGATAAATGGCCGGACGGCAGGGCGTCCGAACACGCTCACACGGCTTTGAGATCCGTCCAGAGGAGCGTGGGCTCCCTCATCGGACGATTTACCGGATACATGAAGAACCACAAGAGCTTTGATACGACCAACATGCGTGCCATGATGGGAGATTCCTTCAACCCGCCTCCTCGCATTGATAGAGCGTTGGTCGATCGCCTCATGCGTTTCGCGATGGAGAACAATTTCCGGAATGTTTCTTGAAACACAACAAACTGCCTGTTTTGCGAGTCTTCGATCAAGGGGAGGACATGGTGATGGATGACCGGAAAGATTCTCGCGGTTCATGCGAGGACACTCGATCGGTTGGGACATTTGGGATGACCAGCGTCAGCCGCCGGCTGACGATAGCAAAAGAGCATACTTGGGGGGGGTGGGTTTTCAACAACATCTGCGTGAAGCTCATCGCGGCCCCTTTTGTGAGGACGTTCTACGTGAAAGGCGTCACGGGGCTTGAGGACCTGCCGGTGGGCAGATTCATCGTGGCGGCGAACCACGGCAGCTTCCTCGATTTCTTGAGCATGGTCGCATGCACGCCGCGCAAGCTGACCTTCCTCGCGGCCGAAAAGTTCTATTCCTCCCTGTTGTGGCGGCCCGTGATGGAGTATTCGGGCCAGATAAAGGTGGAGCGCGCGAGCGAGAACCAGGCGCACGTTGTAAAGGCTGGCCTCAAGGTCTTGAACCACGGGGGAGTCCTCTGCATCTTTCCGGAAGGGACGCGAAGCAGGGATGGACGGATAGGCAAAACCCACACGGGTGTCGCAATGTTTGCCCTGCGCGCCCGGGTTCCCGTCGTGCCGCTGGGTATCCGTGGCGCCTACGAAGCACTGCCGCCCCACGCCGGGTGGCCTCGTTTCAGGAAGATCATAGAGCTTCATTACGGGAAACCGATGGACCTGAGGGAATACGGGAATGGCACTTCGAATAACGCGGTTCTGCGCGAGGCAACGAACAGGATCATGACCGAAGTGGCCCTGCTTGCAGGAAAGGAGTATGTGCCGGAATGTATATAAACGCCATCTCACACTATCTGCCGGAAACGGTGATCGGCAATGGACACTACGGGAGCCTGAACGGACTGACCGACGAATGGATATTCCGCAGATCAGGCATCAGGACGAGGACAAAGGCGAGCGCGGCCGAGAATGGCAATACCATGGCAATAGAGACGGTAAAATCCGCCGCGGGATCCCTTCCTTACCCCCTTTGCGACATCGATCTCATAATAGGGGCCACATACACGCCATACGACACCGTGGGAACCCTCGCCCACGCGGTGCAGTGCCGTTTCAGGATCGAACAGGCGAAGGTCTTCTCCATCACCTCCGCCTGTTCATCGTTCCTGAACGCCGTCGAGATCGTCGAGGCGTATTTCGCGTCAGGCAAGGCAGCGAGGGCCCTGGTCATAGCGTCTGAACACAACTTTGCCTACACCGATGAAGCGGACGAACGGTCGGGGCATCTCTGGGGCGATGGCGCCGGGGCCGTGTTCATCTCAAAGGAACGCTGCCATGCCGACGACATGGAGATCGTGGATGTTCGCACATCAGGCCTTGCCCACATCGGCAGGGGGCCGGACGGGGTGTACTTAAGGCCCAACGACGGCGGTCTCGTCATGCCCCACGGGCAGGATGTCTTCGTCCACGCGTGCAAGTTCATGGTGTCTGAAGCGAAGAGCATACTGGAGAACAACGATCTCCGTCTGGACGATGTCCACTACCTGATCCCGCATCAGGCCAACGCGCGCATCATCGAGCGCGTCGCAAAGCTTCTCGGCGTGGGTGACGAAAGGGTGATCTCCAACATAGAGGAGCTTGGCAATACCGGCTGTGCGAGTACCGTCATCTGTCTTTCGCAAAACCGGGAAAGGTTCAAGAAGGGCGACCTGATCCTGATCACCGTCTTCGGCGGCGGGTATTCCAGCGGCGCAATGCTGGTGAAACGATGAGGAGGTGGAGAGCAAATGGGCCTCGCTCTCTTTGATCTCGACGGGACGATCGTGAGGGGGCAATCGCAGATACTGCTTCTCCGATACCTGGCAAGAATGGGTGTCGTCGGCAAACCGCTGTTCGTGAAGATCTGCTTTCTGTTCCTGCTCTACAAGGCCGGCTTCGTTCGAAGCCCGGAAAAGGCCATGTCCTATGCCTACCGGCACATCACGATCGGATTGTCCGGGGAGCGAATGAGCCGCCTCCTCGCCCGTTTTTACGACAACGTATTGCGCCACAGGCTCTGCGCCCCCGTTGTAGCCAGGGTGAAAGAGCACATCGAGAACGAAGACGAGGTCGTCCTTGTTACCAACGTTTTCGAGCCGCTGGCCAGAATGGTCGCTGAGAAGCTGGGTATACGCAGGGTGATAGCAACAAGGTTGGAGATGGCGGGCCGGGTCTATACGGGAAAGATCGAAGGCGGGATAGTCTACGGCGACAACAAGGCGGAGGCCCTGCGGCGTCTCTATGATGAGGTGGAGTTAAAGAGCGGCTGTGCCTACGCGGACCATCCTTCGGACAGGGCATTTCTGGACATGGTAGGCAAAGCATTCCTGGTGGATGCAAGGGAAGGCAGGATCGAACCATATGGAGGATAAAGGGAACTAATGACAAGCAAGAAAAGCGCCTGGATCGTGATAGCCGCCACTGTCGTCGTAACGCTTCTCATGCTCTACGGGAACGTGATGGTCAAGAGGGGCGGGATCGTCGATAACAGCATCCTTGACGGAAATGACCTCTACGCGAGGATGGATAGGGAGGTGAAAGGGCTTGCCCCGCAGGGCTTCGTGAGCAGTGATGCAATGACCTTTGTCGTACCCTTTGAGGGACGTTTGTCGGCAGCGGGCCTCGCGAAGGTGAAGGACCTCACCGATGCCTTGAAAGAACGCTTCCCCGAGTGCGGAGTGATGAGCCTCTCGACGGTGCCGCGCTACCGCGATTCGGGCAGGGAGCTTGAGAACGCTCCCTACATCACCGGCGAGACGATCAGGTCGATGGGATCCGACGACGCCGGGAAGGTCCTGGAAGAATGGAAGGACGCTGTCAAAAAGGACCCTGCCATCTACGGTCCCTTCGTCGGGAGGCAGTTCGATCACGCCCAGGTGGTCATGCTCCTTCCGCCCGATTACGATGAGATCGGCGTTTTCAGAAAAGTGGCCGAGTTCCTGGAAGACAGGACCATACCCGCATGCGAATGGTTCGTGAAGGACGATATCGTGCCTGCCGGGAAATTCAAGGGCGTGCTCCTTGCCGGGTGGGTGGCCGCGAGAGGCCTCATGGACGCGGCCCTCCTTTCGGACATCATGAAGCTCTCCACGGTCGGCCTCGTCATAGTGGCCGTCGCGTTCTTCCTGTCACTGAGGTCGGTGGGGCAGGCGGCCATCGCGTCCTTCACGATCCTCCTCGGATTTCTGTGGATCAGGGGGTCCGTTGGGCTCCTCCAGCTGATGGGATTCGAGCTCTATGAGCGTGTCTACTTCCTCCTGGTCTTCACGGCCATGATCGTTTCCGGCATCTCCTTCGCCGAGAGGAAGTTCGAGTCCTTCAACGAAGAGCGGGAGAAGACTCCGGCTGAAAGGCGCGACGTGCTCTGGAGGCGCACCGGGCATGTGAACGAAATGGTCCTGCTGTGCGGTGTGATATCGATACTCAACTTCGCCACCCTCTACCAGATAGGCGTGCGGGGCATACTTGAGGTGGGCATTTTCTCGGCACTGGGCATCGCCTATCTCCTTTTTTTCTCGCTGGTTTTTGTCCCGGCGGTCCATGCGCTCACGGGCGGCATCGCCTCGATGCGCGAGCCGTCATGGTTGAGCAAACGGTTCATGGATGCCTGGGACCGGTTTCTTTCCGCTGTCATCCGCTTCATATATGGCACATTTGAGAGGGCGGACACCC
>MVQQ01000161.1 GCA_002067555.1 Syntrophorhabdus sp. PtaB.Bin184 | reverse complement strand
GGTCACAATGCTCTTGCGCTGCCTGTTCTCCTTGAGGAACGCCTCCCCTTCCCGTTTGTTCTTTTCGCCCAGTTTTTTGACCAGGTCCTTCTCGTATTCGTCAAGGGTCGTCTTCACCTCCTGGTCCGACATGGAAGGCTGCCCCCGAACGGTATCGCGTATTCCGCGGACGATCATGTCGGGATCTATATCTATCCCAAGGTTCTTCATGTTGCGCCCGATGCTCACGCCGAGCGCGTACCCGGTCTTCTCCCTCGTCAGCGCCGGTCCGCCCTTGCTTTGCGCGAAGACGGACACCGCCGTCATGACACAGAGCACCAGGAAAACCGCAACACATGCCAAAAAACAGGATCTCTTTCGGGAAACAAAACTCACCCCTGCCTCCTTTCCGCCCCTTCACGGCCTACGGGTTTTTCATGTTTCATATGTTATTCCATGGCCTTAGAATTGTCAAATTCCCGATTAATGAGAACAATAGCTTTACATAACACTTCAGAAATTGTACATTACTGGAACAAAAAATTTTTTAACAACTTCAGGAGATCGGACGATGTCAGACGAACAGATCAACAACCAGGAAAATATTGAAGAAAGGAGCGCAACAGAAAGCGGACACGAAGAAGATTTTGCACAGCTTTTCGAACAGAGCACACAATCGGTCAAGAGACTCGAACCGGGACAGAGGGTGACCACCCGCGTCGCCGGCATCTCGGGCGATTTTGTCTATATCGACCTCGGCGGCAAGAGCGAGGGCGTCATCGACAAAAAGGAATTTCTCAACGAGGAAGGTGCCGTCACCGTGCAGGATGGTGATGAGATCGAGGCCTACTTCGTGACCGTGGAGAATGGAGCGAGAAAGTTCACAACCTTGATACACAGCTTCCCGAGCATCACCCTGCAGAGTATCAAGAATGCCTTCGACGCCGATATCCCTGTCACGGGAAAGGTGGCTTCAGAGCTCAAAGGCGGCTACGAGATCCGCGTCGGCAAAGTTCGCTGCTTCTGCCCTTACTCGCAGATGGACCTCAAGGGAAGCAGGGACGCCGGAACATACATCGGCGAGACATTCCCCTTCAAGGTTCTTGAATACAAGGAACGGGGACGCAATATCATTCTTTCCCGTCGCGCCCTCCTGGAGAAGGAACTGGAAAAGGAGAAGGAGAAGCTCAAGGAAACCCTTGCCGTCGGCATGGATATCGCCGGCAGGGTGCGGTCGATCCAGAGGTTCGGTGTCTTTGTCGACATCGGCGGCATCGACGGCCTGATACCACTCAGTGAACTCTCATGGATCAAGGGATCAAGGCCGGCAGATCTTGTCAGTATCGGCGACGAGGTGACAACGAGGATACTTGAGATCGACTGGGCACGGGACCGGATAACCTTGAGCCTCAAGGCAGTCCTTCCCGATCCCTTCCTGTCGGTTCCCGAGAAATACCCCGTGGACTCAACGGTCCGGGGGGTGGTCGTCCGTCTCGAAAGCTTTGGCGCTTTCGTGAACCTCGAACCGGGCATCGACGGGCTCATTCCCATCTCAAAGCTTGGGGCGGGCAGGAGGATCAATCATCCCAAAGAAGTGCTCGAACCGGGCCAGCAGGTCGAGGCCAGGGTTGTGGATATCAGCACCGAAAAGAGAAGGCTCACCCTCTCGATGGAACGCAAGATCGTCGTGGAAGCGGTGGATCTGCCCGCGGTCGGCACGCTCCTCGAAACAAAGGTGGAGCGCGTCATCTCATCGGGGCTCATCGTACGCATCAAGGATGGATTGACAGGCTTCATTCCCAACGTCGAGATGGGCACCCTGAAGGGAACGAACCACAGCAAGATGTTCCCCGTGGGTTCCCCCATGCAGGCGGTGGTAGTCGCCACCGACCCCTCCCGGGGCCGCGTGAGCCTGTCGAGGACCAAGGTCGATGAAAAGATAGAGCTTGACAGCTACACCCAGTACAGGGACAAGGTCAAAGAGGAAGAGCGGTCCGACGAGAAATTGGGCAGCCTTGGTGAACTTTTGAGGAACAAGCTCGGACTGTAACGACGATCACCCTGACGGGAGGAGGTCGACAGATCGATGACAGGTCAGCTCGTAAACCAACGGGGCGGGGCGGGGCGATGGATATTCATCATTATCATCATCGCGGCCGCTTTCTTCGGTTACCAGTACTTCAAAAAGACCCCCCGGTACGCCCTGATCCAGTTCAAGAAGGCCATCCTCTTCAGCAGCGCCGAAACGGCCCAGAAATACGCAGACTTCGACAGCGTTGTCCGGTCACTGCCTGAGAGCGTGACCATGGGTCAGCCTGACGAAACTGTGAAGAAGCGCCTTATCTATGAGATAGACTCCCCGCATGAGAAAAGCTATTTCGCGAAGGTGAAGGGATGGTCCGTCATCCGGTGTCCGGTTGCCGTCACGGCCGACCAGACCTCAGCCACGGCACAGCCGACGCCGGACACCTCGGTGACCCTGCAGAGGCTGGAGAACGAACAGTGGATCATCGTCGCGATAGAAACACCTTAGGAGGCACCCGGGCGCCTCATGGAAAGGAGTGAACAGGTACGCAGGAAGGGCCCGATCCTTATCGGGTCCATATGTGCCGCCCTCATCTTCCTTGCCGTCTTTGCCTTTCTCTATGCCCGGACAACCCCCTATTACAGCCTGTACATGCTGAAGAAAGCTATAGTCAACCGCGATGCCGTGCAAGTCCTCAGGTATCTCGACACCGACAGCATTCTCGATAACATGGCCAAGGACGTCTTCGCGCGCATGGACAATAAGGAACCCCCGCGCAACAAGTTCGAGCAGCACATGCGCACCGCGGGGAGGGATCTCGCCACTCAGCTCTTGCCTCAGCTTAAAACCCAGATGGGCGAATCCATAACGAACCTGCTCCTCTCCTACAATGACGAACAGCTCTTCGGAAACCTCCGCAAGGCAACCGTCTTCGCCCTTTCCGTCACGACCAACGGTGACACCGCTTTCGTCCGCCAGCGCGGCAAGGACAGGGTAAGCTTCACCATGGCCCGATCCCCCGAAGGCCACTGGCGAATAACCTCCATCAACCCCGAGGAAATGAAACTGCTGGGGAAGTAGAGACGGTCGCAGGTTTCAGGTTTCAGGTTTCAGGTTTCAGGTTTCAGGTTTCAGGTTTCAGGAAAAAAGACTCTGGAAACAGGTGGAGCGTCAACATCATTCAGGTGCCCTGTTCGCAAAAAGCGTTTACACTTTGAAGCCCGAAAGCTAAGGATATGATGCCTGCCGGACGCTTCGAGATTCATTACTCCGGCTGCGTTATCCTCGACAGCATAAAAAAGCGGCCCCCGAAAGGGGGCCTGCTTGAGTTTTAGACTTGAAACCTGAAACGTGAGACCTGAGACCGCTTTTACTCGTCGCTCGGTAGCTCCTTGAGCTGCTTCAGCGAGAACACGGGGCCGTCCTTGCAGATGTACTTGTGGCCCAGGTTGCAGCGGCCGCAGAGGCCTATGCCGCATTTCATCCTCGCCTCCAGGGTGGTTATGATGTTCTCATCGGGGAAATTGAGCCCGGCTAATCCCTCGAGGACGAACTTGATCATGATGGGAGGTCCGCAGGTGATGGCGATCGTGTTGTCGGCCTTCGGCGCCTCTTCCTTCAGGACGGTGGGAACAAAACCCGTTCTCTTCGTCCACCCGGGGAATTCATTATCTACGGTGAGGATGAGGTTCACGTCAGATCGTTCTTCCCATTCCTTCAATTCGTCCTTGTAGCACAGATCAGGGGGCGTCCTCGATCCATAGATAATGGTTATATCCTTGTAATCGGCCCTGTTATCGAGCATATAAAGGATAAGGGTCCGAAGTGGGGCAAGCCCGATGCCACCGCCGATGAAAAGGATGTTCTTACCCTTCATGTCATTGTAGGGGAACCAGTTGCCGAGAGGTGCCCTTACACCGATAACGTCGCCTTCGTAGATCCCGTGAAGGGCCGTCGTCACCTCTCCAGCCTTCATGACGCTGAACTGGAGATACTCCATGCGCGTCGGCGGGGAATTGATAACGAAGGTGGATTCACCGACACCGAAAACGGAGAGCTGGCCGACCTGACCCGGCTCGAATGTAAACTTCTTCATCTTCTCTGCATCGTTGAACACGACCCGGAAGGATTTTATGTTTGGCGTCTCTTCGATTACCTTCGTAACTGTCGCTAATTCAGGAAGGTATGGATTCTCATTCCCTGTCATCACGCACTCCTAATTCTTT
>MVQQ01000160.1 GCA_002067555.1 Syntrophorhabdus sp. PtaB.Bin184 | reverse complement strand
GACCCCGCCCTTCTGGTTCGCGATGGAGATCACCATGACAATTTCATTACCATACCACATTACCCGCCACTAGGAAATTCTTTTGTATATGAGAAGCCTGTAGTCCCTGGCAACCCCCGGCAATGAATAGCCGAGGCTCTTCTCAAGCACGTGGCCCGGGAAGGTCCCATCCTCCCGTCTCCTCCCCTTGAGCACGAAAGTAAGCCCTCCCGTCACGAGATGCCTGTCCGACGCCGCGAGGACGACCCCGGTGGTCCCGTAGGCCTTCGCGACGAGACAGTCGGCATCGAGAGGGTCGACCGCCTCTATCCTTCCCTGCACGGGACGGAGGTTGGTGAGTTCAAGGGTGCGGCGGACATGACGCTGGAACTGGATCTTCCTGAGGCTCTTGTCGACGGACAGGACCTCAAGGGATTCATTGAGAATGGCCAGCGGAACGGCAAGGATGCCCGACCCGGAACCTACGTCCACAAGGCGGCGCCGGTCCATGACGAAGGCATGGAGAAAGAGGGCATCCGCCAGGAGCTCGCGGCAGACACGCTCCACATCCTTGAGGCCCACGAGGTTCATCCTTCGTCCCCAGCGGTCGAGCTCCTCCATGTAACGCACCAGGGACGTCGATCCCGCCTCGCTGGCAGAGACGGCGAAATGCTCCAGAACCTCGGTTATCAGTCGTTTCAGGTCCACGCGTTAAAGAATAGCATAATTCTTTTTCTTCTGTTATACTAAGCCCATGCGAAAATTCATCTTTATTTTCATTGCCCTTTTCGTGCTCGTCTCGTGTTCCTCAAAAACCCCGAAAAAGGCCGAGAACCCGGTTGACCTCTATGTCGCCGGCGTGAACCTCATGAACACCAAGAAATACGACAAGGCCGTGGATAAGTTCAAGGCCATCCGCGAACAGTACCCCTTCGACCCCATGGCCCTCGTTGCCGCCGTCAAGCTCGGTGACACCTATTTCCTGAAGAAGGACTACGTTCTGGCCGCCGGCACCTACGAGGACTATTTCAAGGCCCACCCGGACGAAGAGAACATCCCTTACGTCCTCTTCCGTCTCGGCGAATGCTATGAAAAGCTGTCACCCAGCATCGACCGTGACCAGGCCAACACGGTGAAGGGCATCGAGAGGATAACCTACCTGAGGAACAGGTACCCCACCAGTTCCTACGCAAAAGAGTCCGAAGCGAGACTGAAAAGGTTCATACAGAAACTGGCCGACAGAGAGCTCTACGTGGGCGAATTCTACGTCCGAACGGCCCAGTACAACGCGTGCGTCATCAGGATCGAGGGCATGCTGCAAAGATATCCCGAGTCAAAGAACATGGACAAGGCCCTTTTCTATCTTGTGACCGCCCATCGGGAGCTGGGCAATCAGGACAAGAGCGACGAGTACCTGCAACGGCTGCGCAGGGAATACCCGAAAAGCATTTATTCGCGCTCCACCATAAGGCAGCGCAAGACCCTCAAGATGGTGCGCGAAGAGGAGAGGAAAGTGACTTCACCCGGTACCGCTGCCGTATCGGAGTCCCGGGCCGCCGCCGCCGGTCCTGCCAGGGTCTCCCCGTGGGCAACGGGCGTACCCGTGGCCAGCGCGACGACCTCCACTGCGCCTGCCGCCGAAACCACTGCGCAAACACCGCAGTACGCGGAAAGGAAGAAGAAGGAGATAGATCTCAGACCCCCCGAGCCTGGGCCTGTCGCACAGGCATCTCCGGAGCCGGTGAAGGTGGCCGCCGTTGAAACGGCACGACCGGCCGACACCCCTGCTGCCGTCACTTCGAAAACAAAGGAAGAAGGTGGAAAACCCCTGGAGGACACGTCAAAAGCAAAAGGTACGGACAAGGCGCTGGGCTTTCTTGACCGGAAGAAACCCATTGATATCGTCTCCGATACGATGGAAGGCTTCGACAAGGAGAAATACGTCTTCTTCAAGGGCAGCGTCGTGGCCAGACAGGACGACCTCTATATCTATTCCGATACGATGGAGGCCTTCATGAGCGCCGACACCAACGAAATAGAGAAGGCGAACGCGAAGGGCAATGTCAGGATCATCAAGCAGAACAGGACGGCAACGTGCAAAGAGGCCTTTTTCGACAATCTCAAGAGCGAGATCATCCTCAAGGGAAACGCCGTCGTGACGTCGGGAAAGGACAAGGTCGAAGGCGATGTCGTCACATACTACGTAAATGAAGACCGCGCCGTGGTCACCGCGGAGAAAAGCAAGAAGGCAAAGGTGACCATATATCCACAGAAGAACTAGAGACCGCTCAAACCGCTTGAACAGCTTGAGCCGCTCGAACGTTAGAGGCAAGAAACCGTTCCGTAATGGCAGCGGTCCTTGCTTTTTTGCTTTTAACGTTCAAGCGGCTTGAACGGCTCAAGCTGCTCAAGCTGTTTTTTCCGGCAGGAAGGGTATGGGGTCGGATTTGCGGTAGACGAGGGCCTGGCATACCGCTATGGTGTCGTTACCGTCCTTTACCGTTATGTAATAGGAAGCCGTCCTGTTCGTCTTGTGTGTTTCCTTCGACTCCGCGAGAAGGAGCGACCCCTTTCTGGGTGGTTTCATATAGGTCACGTTCATGTTGAGGGCCACCGCCACCCTGTCGTGGCTGTTCGACGAGATCTCGAAGGCCTCGTCGATTGGCCCCGCCATGGGCATTCCCATAAATGTTGTCCATGTCCCCCGTGTAGAGCATCTCGCACAGGGCATATCCTTCGCCGACATCCCTGAGGTGTATGTCAAGAAGACGTGCGAAGGGCTCCTTCCCAACCTGATCGAAATAGGCGTTCCTCTTGCCGTCCTCCATCCCTCACAACACCTTCTTCAAGGCATTGTCGACGTTGCCCTTGGGCTGCGCACCGACGATGCGTTCCGATTCGGCCCCGTTCTTGAAGATGATCAGCGTGGGGATGCCCCGCACCCCGTATTCTGACGGCGTCCGGGGGTTCTCGTCGACATTGAGCTTGAGGACCTTCACCCTGCCCTCATATTCAGCGGCAAGGGCATCGATCACGGGACCCATCGCCACGCACGGTCCGCACCAGGTCGCCCAGAAATCCACTACAACGGGGACTTTCGATTCGAGAACCTCCGTCCTGAACTCTCCGTCCGTCACAGCTTTTGCGTTACTCATGCCTTCCTCCTTTAGTTCTCTGTCCGCCACGGGACCTCCGGGCAGTCAATGTTTCTATAATAGTTAAGCCCTCCACCGGAGATTGTCAACCGCGTTCAGTGATCGAGGCATTCTTTCCATTCCTCCCGGAGACGGGGCACGAAGGTCCTCACGGGCCCCCGTAGTCCTCGAGGTCATCTTCCTGTTCCTTTTTCCCCTCGATCGTTCTATACTTACGCCACAATGGTCAAACTAACGGTGAGAAAGGACCGCAGCGGACCCGTCAGGGGGTTTCATCCATGGGTGTTCTCGAAGGCCCTCGTGTCGATACCGGAGGGCCTCGCGCCGGGTGAACCCGTGGAGCTTTATGACGAGTCCGGCTCCCTCCTGGCATCCGGCTACTTCAATTCCTACGGACAGATATCGGTGAGGCTCTGGGGGCACGAGAAGGGTGAACCCGTCGGCATGGCTTTTTTCGCCCGCAGGATGGAAAGGGCGGGCGATATCCGCCGCCGCTACGTGGAGCGCCCGGGCACGAATGCATACCGCATGGTCAACGGCGAAAGCGATCTCCTTCCGGGACTCATTGTGGACAGGTACGGTGAATATCTCGTGGTGCAGTTCCACACCCGGGGTATAGAGCGGTGGAAGGCGGAGATCGTGGAATCCCTCGTAACGGTGTTCCGACCGAGGGGCATCTGGGAACGTTCCGATGTCCCCGTGAGGAGCATCGAGAACCTCGGGGCCGTTCAGGGTCTTCTTCACGGGAACGTGCCCGACATAATAGAGATCGTTGAGAACGGCCTCAAGTTTCTCGTTGATGTCAAGGAAGGACAGAAGACCGGTTTCTTTCTCGACCAGCGCGACAAACGCAGCGCCTTCACGAAATATGCAAAGGACAGGGATGTTCTCAACTGCTTCTGCTACACGGGAGGTTTCACGGTGTACGCCATGGCCGGGGGCGCCCGCCGCGTCGTCAGCGTCGACTCTTCCCGGCGTGCCCTCGAACTCGCGAAGGACAACATCGCCCTCAACGGATTCGATACCTCACGGTGCGAATTCGTCTGTGACGACGCGAAGAGATACCTCAGGGAGCCGGCCTCCCGTTTCGAGGCTATCGTGCTTGACCCCCCGGCATTCATAAAGGACCGCAGAAAGAAACAGGAAGGCCTGGTCGGCTATCGGGCCATCAACGAGATAGCTTTGAGGAGCCTCTCACCCGAAGGCATCCTCGCGACATGCTCCTGTTCCGCCCACCTGTCCCTGGGCGATTTCCGCTTCCTTCTGTCCGAGGCAGGAGCGAAGGTGGGAAGGCCGATCACCATCCTCGAAACCCACACCCACGGCATAGACCACCCCCAGCTCGTACCGTTCACGGAGGGGGAATACCTGAAATGCTTCTTTCTCAAGGCTTGAGAAAGAACCGTATACGGGCAAACGGGTCTGCGCTTCGCGCAAACGGGCATACGGGAAAATGCAGAAGAACATGCACATCGTCGATGTGGCAGCGTCTTATCTTCGTCTCTAGCCCGTCTACTCGTAGGCGCAGAGCGCCGACCCGTTTGCCCGCAGGGCAGACCCGTTCACAGGTTTACCGCTACTCCCTTCCCCTTCAGGTACTCCTTCACCTGGCGAACCGTGAAGGTGCGGAAGTGGAAGACCGATGCGGCGAGCAGAATGTCCGCTCCGCCCTTAACAACGCCTTCGTAGAAGTGCTCGAGAGTTCCCGCTCCGCCCGACGCGATCACGGGCAGGGTCACCGCGTCCGATATGGCCTTCGTGAACTCGAGGTCATACCCTTTCAGGGTACCGTCGCCATCCATGCTCGTCGGCAGGATCGTGCCGGCGCCGAGTTCCTGGCAGCGCTTCGCCCATTCCACCGCGTCCTTGCCGACAGGGGTCGTTCCACCCGCCACGACAAGCTCGAAGCCCGAGGGCATCGCCGCGTTGCGCCTGGCATCGACGGCAATGACGATCTTCCCGCCTCCGAACCTGTAGGCGGCCTCCTTCACGAGGTTCGGGTCCTTCACGGCGGCGCTGTTCATGGACACCCTGTCGGCCCCGGCCTGAAGCACGAGTTCGATGTCCTGCGTTGTATTGATCCCGCCGCCCACAGTGAGGGGAATGGTGATCACAGACGACACCTCCCTCACCCATTCGAGTCGGGTCTTGCGGTTCTCGACGGTGGCCGCGATGTCGAGCATCGCAAGCTCGTCCGCACCCTCCTTCTGGTAATACGCCGCGTTCTCGACAGGGTCCCCGGCATCCTTGAGGTCAACAAAGTGGACACCCTTCACGACGCGGCCGTTCTTCATGTCGAGACAGGGCATAATCTTCACGGTCTTCATTGGCGCGCTCCTCATCTTTTGGTTTTCCGGCCGGCCTTTCCGGCCCTCTGTGTTCGATAATACATATTCGCTTTTTTCGCCCCCTGTCAAGGACACTTCTTCGGCAGGGACAGGAAACACCTTGCGAGCCCCTGTAAATTCTTGTAAAGTTTACTGACGGGCAACCGATAATATCATTAAAGGCATAGTCCACATCTTGCGTCGATCAGAAGGCCTTGGCACACGTGCGATAAGAAAAGAACCGGGAGGTGTGTTTACGTGAAAATCGCAAAACTGAGGAACCTTGGCATTTTCTACAAGATCATGGGCATTTCCGCCGTCGCCATCGTCGTCATCATCCTCTGGAACATCCTCTACCTTCTTCCGCAAATGGAACGGATCATGTTGAAGGAGAAACAGAACGCCGTCAAGGATGTCGTCGATGTGGCGTACAGCATGCTCAGCGATTACGACAAGAGAGTAAAGGTCAACGATATCGAGCTCGGCATGGCGCAGATGGCGGCCATAAAGTCGATCCAGCAGCTTCGTTATCGCGGTGAGAATTACTTCTGGATAAATGACACACAGCCGAAGATGATCGTGAACCCTGTCATGATAGACCTGGAAGGGCAGGACGTATCGGGATTCGAAGATCCCAAAACAAAGAAGAAGATCTTCGTCGAGATGACCGCCGTGGCAAAGGATAAGCAGGCGGGCTTCTATGAATACAACTGGAAGAGATCGGGAGCGAAGTCCTTCTCGACGAAGCAATCCTACATAAAATACTTCGAACCCTGGGGATGGGTGATAGGTTCGGGCGTGTATCTCGACGACGTCAACCGGGAGATCGCGAAATTTCGCTGGATCATCATCGGCACCACGATTGTCCTCGCCCTTCTCGTGTTCGGGTTGAGCTATCTTATCGCCAGCAACATACGCAGGAACCTCAACAAGGCCGTGGATGCCAGCAAGTCCCTGTCGGAAGGTGATCTCAGCATCGACGTCACGACTGACGGTTCGGATGAAACGGGACAGCTCCTGCAGTCGATGGAGAACATGATAGGTTCCTTCAACACGATGATCGGAAGCATCAAGTCCTCCGTTGACAGCCTTGATACATCGGTCGAAACCATAAAGAGCCTGGCGGATAAAACATCGGAGGGAACGAGGACGCAGGCGGACCAGGCAAACCAGATATCCGTCTCGGCCGAGGAAATGAGCCAGACCATCGTTGATGTCGCGAACAACGCGAGTGGTGTCAAGGATGCCTCGACGAACGCGATGGAAGCCGCGATAACGGGGAAAAAGGTCACCCAGGAAGCCGTCGCCGAGGTCAACAAGGTCCAGCATTCTTCCACCGAGCTGGCAAACACCATCCAGAAGCTCAACCAGCGAGTCAGCGAAGTGGCAAAGATCATAACCATCATAGACGACATAGCCGACCAGACAAACCTCCTGGCGCTCAACGCGGCCATAGAGGCGGCGCGCGCGGGAGAGCACGGACGGGGTTTTGCCGTCGTCGCCGACGAGGTGAAGAAGCTTGCCGAAAAGACGATGAACGCAACAAAGGAGATCACGAACCATCTGACCACGGTACAGAAGGAATCGGAGGAAACGACGAGGTCGATGGAGATCACGTCGGCCGAGGTCGAGAGGGTGACGCGGTTCATGCGGGAGGTCGAAGAGTCGCTGGGCAACATCGTCTCTTCATCCGAGCAGGTGCGTGACCAGATCCTGCAGATCGCCACCGCCGTCGAGCAGCAGTCGGCAAGCTCCGAGGAGATAGCGAGGAATATCACCTCCACGTCCGGCATCGCCAAGGAGATCGAGGCGGTATCTGGTCAGGTGATGTTCGAGGTGAACAAACTCGTCGAGATAACGCAGGTACTTGGGAACGCTGCGGCCCAGTTCAAAACAAAGGCCTGAGAGGCGGCTTCGCGGGGGTAACGGGGTAACGGGGTGAGCCGCTGGAGGGGATGCGGGCATACGGGCTTTCTTCCGTGTGCCCCTTCTTTTACTTTATGTAAGCCCTTCCTTCCATTTTTCTATCTGCCGCCCGAAGGTCCGTCGAACATCCGCGGATGCCTCCTTCCATATCGGCCACGCCTCGATATTGGGCTCCACACTGTCTCCCCGGATACCCGATGCGGCGAGGTCCTCGGTTATGCGGGAACGAATGGAACTGCGTATTTTTTCGAGCTCCCCGAGGCACTCCTTTCGAATTGCCAGCAGTTCCCTGCTGGCCTTCTCGTCGACCATGAAACAGATAAACGAGAACAGGGGAGCCATTCCGGCAATATCGTCCCCCGCCGCGAACTCGTCGGCAAAGATGTCAAGCGCGATCTTCCTCTTCCCGGCACTATCACATTCAAGCGCGTCGAGTTGCGCTTTTGTCTCCTCATCGCCGGAAAGACCCTCTCGATAACGCCGGTAGATCGTCAACATCCCGGCGGCAAGCTCCTTGAGGGCAAGAGACCGCTTTTCCCTGTCGTCCATGACGAGGTCTTTCGTTTTCTCCATGGCCAATTCAATGGCGCTCTTTATCTCCGCCATGATCACCCTCCCGGGTCTATCCTCAAAGCATCGGTCCTGTCATAGTACTGCGGACTGTACTCGACGACAAGGGAATCCTCGATACCTTCGAACCGGTGACCCACGCGGGTCCCGACACGGACCTTCGTGCCCTTTTCAAGGAGGCAGGTCTCTTTCCCACCGCTGTCAAGGTCGGCAAAGACGGCTCTGATAGTTCCCCGAACGACATAAAAGACCTCTTCTTTGCGCTCGTGATAATGACCGCCGCGAAACTGTCCCTTGCGCAGTTCGAAAAAAGCCAGGTGGCCGATGTCTTCCCGCCAGGATATCTGCACGAACTCGCCCTTCTCGTCGACCCAGCGCTTCGCTCCAGTGAGTTCCTTATCCTCGGGGAGGTGCTCGATGATCACCCTGTCCATTGTCACGCCCCGTCCGGCTGGTCCCATAGCGGTCTCATCCCTTTTTCGAGGTATTTCTTTGCCAGATCGATGTAAAGCTGCTTCCCCCTGTCCCAGAACTCCATGTCTTTCGGGGCTATCTTCCTGATCACGCGCATGGGGTTCCCGCCGACGACAACGCCTGCCGCCACCATCTGCCGCATCCTGATGACGGTCCCCTCGGCAACGATGGTGCCCTCGCCGATCTCGCTCTCTATGCTGACCACCGCTCCCATGCCGATAACGGCTGAATCGCCTATCCTCGAGGCGTGTATGACGGCTCCGTGGCCGATGGTGACCCTCTCCCCGATGCGGCAGTATCTGTCGGGGGGTGCGTGGATCACGACCCCTTCCTCCACTGCCGTTCCGTTTCCCACCACAATGGAGCCATAGTCACCCCGGAGAATGGCCCCGTGGCCTATGTAGCAGTTGTCACCTATCACAACATCGCCTATCACGTGGGCAATGTCGCTCACATAACTGTCCTTGCCGACCGTCGGTCTTCGTCCATCGTATTCGTAGAGCATTTCCTGTCCTGCCTTCTTCCCTTCGTCCCAAAAGGCTCACGTGCCGTCAGGCGCCCTCTTTTCGGGTTCGCCCGCCTTCTTGTCCGGTGTATCTCCTTTCTGCTGGGTAGCGTCCTTCTGCTTATCCGATGGTCTCACCTTCTCGTCGTCCACGTTGAGCGCGGCCTCAATCGCGGGGAAATTCGCACCGATCACGAGGTCCTTGCCGTTGATGATGAACATCGGGGTGCCGCTCACCCCGATCTGGCCCCCTATCTGCTTGTGGGCATTGAGCAGTTCCGTTGCCTCCTGCTTCTTGCACACCGTGTACTTCTGCGTGTCCAGTTTGCCTTTCATCGCCTCTTCGTATGCCTTCGCCCTGTCAGGAGAGCAGAAGATGTGCTTGATCTTGTTCTCGGCATCCCTGTTGGAAGGCAGGGGGAAGAAGAAAACGTACCGCGTCAGGTCCTTTCTCGATTCAAGGTATGACGCCGCACGGCGGCAGTAAGGGCAATCGGGATCGGTGAACTCTATGACCGTCTGCTTCCCGTTTCCTATCCTTATCGCCTTGTCGAGGGGGATCTTCCTGACGTTGGCCACGAGCATCTCCGACTTCCTGTCTTCCGTCAGGTTCCTGCCCCTCCCGTCGATGATCTCGCCGACGAAGAGGAGCCCCTTTTCCTCGAAGAAATAGATGATATCCCCGCCCTTTGAAACCTCATAGAGACCTCTGACGGGTGTCGGGCGCATGGAATCGAAGGGTATCTGCGGGTAGGCCTTCTTGAATGCCTCTTCGTAAGCTTCGGCACACAGGCCGGCCGTCACGAAAAGCAGGGAAAGGCCGAACCCGATCATTGCCATATACAGGAAAGAATGCTTCTTTTTCACGGTTCCTCCAGGCGGAATTGATCGTCAAATATACCACCCGCGATGGGCAATTTCCATGAATAATTCGCCCGGGGTCATGGGGCATGACGGGTCCTATCGGTCACCCTCCAGCAACCCCACCACTCCCCGTATATCATCGAAGATGTGGTCGGCCCCGGCGTTAACGAACTGCGCGCGAGAGGTCCTGCCGGTAAGTACTCCCGCCGTAAGGGTCCCGAGGGCCCTGCCCGCTTCTATGTCCGTCGGATGGTCGCCGACAAGGACGGCCTCCCTGGGCGCGACCTGAAGGACCTCGAGGGCCAGGCGCACGTGCTCGGGATTTGGCTTCACGTAGCGCGTGTCATCACGGGTCACAACTGTGTCGACATGGCCGGCGAGATCGGGGAAAACGGTCTCGATCACTTCGATGCAGGTCCGTGTGATTATTCCGACCTTCACCCCTTTCGACCTCAACCGGAGAAGTGTGCCCTTTGCGTATGGATAAAGGGATTTGCCCCGTGCGGACTCCACTTCGAGAAGGCGCAGTTCCTGAAAGGCCCTCTGCCGGAACCGGGGACCTTCTTCGGCGAGGGCGTCCGCGACGCCATGGATCATCTCGAGGATATACTGGTCCGCCTGGGAAGCGAGGACGGACTCATCGACGTACTCCCTGGCCATCTCCTCCACCTTCGCCCTGAGAAGGGAAAAATCAAGGGTAAGAGGGGTCAGCGTGCCGTCGAAATCGAATATCGCCGCGCGCATCATGGATCAGGAGACCCGCCTGTTCCGGGGGACAGTGATGCAACCTTCATCCGCTAGAGATCTTTGAGACAGTCCGTCGCGGCGGCAACACCCTCCCCCACTGTGAAGACGTAGCCAAGGTCCCTGAGTGCGAACTCGATGGCCGCGACGGCAGTTATGACATCGTACTTGTCGGCATAGCCAAGGGTCGCCAGGCGGAATATCCGCCCCTTCAACCGGTCCTGTCCGCCGGCACCGGTGACACCGTACTTCTTCCAGAGGGTCTTGTATATCGCCTGGCCGTCGATGCCTTCCGGCGCGCAGATGGCGGTCACCGCCGGAGAGGGATTCTTCGAGAATATCTCGAGGCCGATCGCGCGAGCACCCTCCCGGGTCGCCCTGGCGAGCATTTCGCTCCTGCGGTAGACA
>MVQQ01000159.1 GCA_002067555.1 Syntrophorhabdus sp. PtaB.Bin184 | reverse complement strand
ACTGGGTGGTGATGATGGTGGAGCGCGCCCCGTACCTGTCCTCCATGATCTCCAGGATGTCAATAATACCCGCCGAAACGCGCTTCCCCCCCGTTAGCAGAGGGCTAGGGCGCAAACATCTCCAGGAGTTTCGACAGAACCTCCTCGCGTATCTTCTTGTTCAGGGTGCCGAGTTTCCGCACGAGTCTGGCCCTGTCTATCGTTCTTAGCTGGTCAAGGACTATCAGACCCCGTTTTTCCTTGAATACGCAGGGGATGCGCGTGGGATACTGCTTGCCTTTTGTCGTCATCGGCGCGACTATGACGGTGGCGATATTCCGGTTCATTTCATCAGGAGAGACAACGAGGCAGGGTCTCGCCTTCCGGATCTCGCTCCCGACTGTAGGGTCGAGGTTGACCAGGAAGATGTCGAAACGCCTGGCTACCATTCCCATTCGTCCTTGTCGAATTCCGTCTGGTGATCGAATCCCTTATCGACCATCCGGTCGTCACCTTCGCTCGCCATAAGCCTGAACCTCTCATCCCAACCCTGGCGTGGCTTCGACGCCGGCCGAAGGATAATGGCATCGTCCTGCACCTCGAGCTCAACCTCGGTTCCGAGACGGCTCTGTTCAAGAAGGACCTTAGGAATACGGATACCCTGCGAATTCCCGATCTTGACGATGTTTGTTTTCATAGGCAACAACCTCCACAAACTGCCATGAATGCCTACATTGTAATTACATCGTACCATGATGTCAAGACGCTTGTTCCCCTCCACAGTTCCCCTCCATGAGACAGCTTTCCGTGCGCTCACTTCGACCTTCACATATTTAGTCGCGCTTTCGCGCTGTTTCCAATCGCCGCGCACGGCGGTGGGGAAGGTGAGTTGATGCGGAGACGATGGTATTCTTTGCCAAGAATCTCCCGGCCCATCGCCGACATGCTGCTGTCACGCACACGTGGAAGACCAACCATGCTTGTTGACCTCAGGAGAATCAAGGAAGGCATTGAGGGAGCCACGTTAATCTACTCGATGTGGCAGGGTTATCTTGAAGAGGACCGGATGAGACGTTTCCGGAAGTTCGTTGACGAAATGAGCATGACAATGGTCTCACTCCATACCGGCGGGCATGCGGATATTGATACATTGAAAGAGGTTGTGGACACGGTCAAGCCGAAAACGATCATACCAATCCACACCTTTAAACCCGACCTCTACGAGGATCTCTTCCCGAACGTTTTGCGGGCAGAGGATAGAAAAGCGATCACTATTTAAAGAATAAAGGAGTTCCCATGGACCCAAGAGATCTTCCGGAATACCACCTGCTTTTTGAAAGTGAGGACGGCGATGTCACGCTTAACGTCACGTTTCCCAGCCCCAGCCAGGCAAAGGGAGCCCCTTTCCCGTCGAAGCAGATCCGTTGGAAGGATGTCCTCAGGTTGTTTGGGGGACCGGATGGGATGCCATACGAGAACATGAACTTTGATGAGTGCCCATTCGCAGTGAATAAGATCGAGATTGAGCCAGCCAAACGTCTGGTGACCCTTGTAATCTCGGGACCGATGCGCCTGAGTGAAGTTCGTTAGAGGCTGAGGCTAAGAAGAGTACCTTTTCCTCCTTCTTACCCCCGTCATGAAGCATGTCTCAATCTCATTCTGGCTGTTTTCAAGATCTCAAGGCCGCCGGGGTCCCGGTTAAGGAGCGTGAGGGTGCTGCTTATCGCCCGGCTTGGCAGGAGATCGCCCGCCTCGTATTTCTGAAACGCCCGCGGTCCGCCGCCTACCAACTCCCCCGCTTCCGCCTGGGAGAGTCCCAGCTTCCTGCGGATACTTCGTATCTCTTCCGGAGGCAGGAGTCCCTCCACTCTGGTCTTGAGGCGGTTCAACATCCGGTCAGAGTCCTTGAGGTCCCGCCCGACGTGCACACTCTCTCCGCATTTGTCGCAGTACCAGCCCGCCAGGTCGAAGGTGATGCTCTCGCCCTTATACGTCAACGTCACGGGCCGGATGTCCCGGCGCATGGGTGTTCCGTCGTTGGGACAAAGAAACTGGTCCTTGTTCATTGTTCTTCTCCTTAAATGACAGCAGCAGGAATTCCGTAACGGTGTCGGCGGTGAACTTCACGTAGAGCAGGCCAACTGCAGAGGGGACATGGTACCATCCTGCCAGAGTCGACTGTTACTGTAAGCCGGCATCGATTTGTAGAGGTGTTCCCGCCGCATCGTTTGGATCGTCTCAACGATCTCCGGTCTTCCAAATCCCATAGCGGCGGCGCTTTTCAATGCGGTGCCGGTGATAGCCAGCCTTCCCGGATCTGAAAACGCGGCCTTGAACGCCTCCAGGTCGTAGGTCGGTTTTCGTTTCCGGTTCATGCGATATGTTACACCATAATGGTGTAATAGTCAAGTCCTGGTCGGCTCCACCATGAAACTGGTCGGCTCCACCATGAAACTGGTCGGCGGAAGGTCAAGCTTTTTGATGATCGGGGCCGACGGCCCGAGGTGCGCCATCCTCCCGGCATGGTTGAGCACCTCGTTCACCCGGTCCGTGATCTCTTTCGTGAGAAGAAGTTGACAAGGGTACAAAAAAAGGGTGTTATCGCTATCCTCCTCTGGTGGCGAAATAGTGGCGAAAATCGATTTATCTTCTTGTAATACCTGAATATAACAGGGGATATGATTGCGACGGCGGGGTTCGATTCCCATGCACTTCCGCCATACATTTTTGATATCATTGGTTATGTTTGTCGGTTTTTAGTGGCGAGC